>NZ_BKGB01000005.1:0-223854 GCF_008980925.1 Acinetobacter sp. TUM15071
AATTTTCTGACTAAAAATTCGCTCAAATAAACTTCGAGAAATTCTTACCATTCAATCAATGAAATATTTTCGATCGATCAATCAGTAAAAATCCACACAAGTTGTTCTTCTATTCTCTTAATGATCTTCTCGATGATTCGTCACCATCAAGCTAGGTCGGCTATATTACTCTAAATCTCTTTAAAGTCAACAGGTAATTTAGATATTTTCAAAACTTATTCTCAAACCCAAAAATTTAACCATTAAGCCAAATCCTTGTTTATCAACAAGTTTTTATCTGCATCACCGCCGATGGATGTGCATTCTACAGCATTTCAGACCAGACACAACCCCCTTTTTCAAATATTCTTAAATTATTAAATCAAGCGACTATTTTTTGCACAAATAAGGTTGAAAATGCGGTATTTGGTCCATTATTTGTTCAGTTTTACTTTTTTCTTGCCAATGAAGAGGTCGACAGTCGATGTATTCACAATACCCAGAACCCTCATAACTCTGTTTATTCCACAATAATTGATAATTAAAACTTCCTACATAGCCCGCAGCCAAGCCAAATTTATAATCACCTCTGCTTTGCGCCTGTAACTGGAAGACAATCTCATCATTTTCTTGATATTGCCAAATAAACTCTCGAGGCAAATACATTTCTCGACCATTGGGTGTCTGAACTTTTGGATAAACACGGGTGACATCAAAAATCACTTGATGATCATAAAGTATGGAATGTTGCTCATTCGACTGAATTTCAATTCTAGAAAAAATAATGTTATTCCACTGATTTCTAAGTTCAGACAAAATGATCTGAAAGTCTGCACTGACCTGAATAATTTGATAACTAAAAAAATGGAAGGCGATAAAAGGTAAATAGATTGCTCTGGCATGTTTCAAGATACCCTGCGCTTCGATCTGATATTTTTGTTTTTTATAAATGATTTCGCCTTCGCACTGACAGCGGACATACCAATAATCCCCAACGCCCCATTGCAAGGCTGAATGGTTTTCTATTTCAGTACCAATATTCACTTTGAGTTGGCAACTGAGTTCTGCATCATCACGCTTAAAATAGTAATTTGGAAAATCAACTTGGATTTGATCTACATCTAAAAACTGATAACGATCTTGCTCTAATTGACATTGTTCTTTGGCACTATAACTTTTGAGATGTCCGACAGTTGATGCACTACTACTCACCAAAACTGTCGCAGTATCAATTGCCGTTGTAGCAATTGCACTCGCGTTATAACAAATAGGGATACGAGGTTGGCCAATCAGGCTAATGAAATTTAAATAATGGAAAGGTTCAGGCAAATTTGGCAGGATCAACGCCTGATAAACAATTTTAAAAAGACCTTTGGGCGGATGAAAAGTTAAAGCATCTGACTTATTGAGGTTCAGCTGCTTTAATTGATTGTTATTCATCAATATTGGCATACTGAACCTCCGTATTTTAAGTTGTTATTTTTGCATCATTCTTTTTGGCAAACAACGTCGTTACAAATCCTGAAAGTACATAGAGGATACAAACAATGAGTATCCCTACAGGAATGTTGTACGTGATTGCAGCAAAAATCAAGACCACTGGCAACATCACGACAAAAGGTACGCGCTTACGATCCATTTGTTTAAATGAATAGTATTTGATGTTTGAAATCATCAGCAAGCCAACTGCAACCATAACCACCGAGTTAATGACTTGAATGACAATATCTTTTAGATCAAAGATAAATGGATAATCACGACCGACCCATACCAATGAAATAACAGTCACTGCTGCAAGCGGGCTAGCGATACCAATAAAGTAGCGCTTATCCACCACACCGATTTGCACATTAAAACGCGCTAAGCGGAAAGCAGCACAAGCGGTATAAATAAAGCAACAGGCTAAACCGATACGCCCAAGATCATGCAAACTCCAGCTATACATTAAGATTGCTGGTGCAACACCAAAAGCCAACAAGTCAGAAAGCGAATCGTATTGCTCACCAAATGCACTTTGTGCACCAATGGCACGTGCAACTCGCCCATCCAGACCATCAAGCAATGCTGCCAAGAAAATGGCATAGATCGCTTGATTAAAGTTTCCATTCATACTGGCAATAATTGAATAAAAACCAGAAAGAAGTGCGGCTGTTGTAATTAAATTCGGCCACAAATAAATACCACGGCGTTTCACTTTTTGTCCTTCGTGCGTATGTTCTTCTTCTTCTACTTCAAAAGTGATTCCGTCAAAAGAATGATCTTCTTTGTTCAAATCAGAATCAGGTTTAAGAGAATTTGTCATTATTTTCAATTCCTCGAGAATATTTTGACATTGATGGGTTATTCACCCACCAACCAACGCACAGCAGCATGTCCACCATTTTCACTCATGCGTAAATGTGGGAATAACCATTGTAATGCTTGATCCGCATCTTCAGAGAATTTCCAAGGTGGATTAATCACGAGCAAACCACAACCATTCAATCCAACTGGTGTGTCATCTGGCCATACACAAATTTCACAAATGAGCTGACGGCGAATACCTGTTTTAAACATTTTCTTTTCAAAACGTTCAATCATGGCGCGGTCTTTAATCGGATACCAAACGGCAAACACACCTGTTGGCCATTTTTTATGTGCAGCTTGGAGGATTTCAACCAATTGCGGGAAATCTTTACGCTCAATTTCGTAAGGCGGGTCAATCATGACCAATCCGCGCTTTTCTTTAGGCGGAATGACACCCATCAGGCCTTCATAAAAATCACGCTCATGCAAGCCCGCACGTTTATCACGAATATTGAAATACAATTGCTGAAACACATCACGCTGCATTTCAAATATAGTCGCTTTATCAATATCACGCATGCCTTCAAGCGCAAACCAAGGTGAACCTGGATAAGCACCCTTACCCGAACCTGCACGCATATCTTCAACAATTTTAAGATATTGTTTTACACCTTCAGGCGCATTACGCTTAATCGAATCGTCAAGCTTGACCAAACGATGGATGCCCGTTAGGAATTCACCTGATTTTTGCGCTTCAGAAGTAGATAAATCATATTTACCTGCACCACCATGGGTATCGATATATCGATAAGGTTTATCTTTAGCATTTAAACGAGCGAGCAGTTGAAGCAAAAGTACATGCTTCATAACATCGGCAAAGTTACCCGCATGGAAATGGTGACGGTAATTCATGTTGACAATTATTCCTCAATTCAGCGGGTAGTTTAACATGAAAGAAAAAAGTATTCTTTAGCGTTGATGTGATCATCTAAAATCATACTGCAATCAAACCTAAGTCACTGGAGTGCTATGCAAGCAACAACTCTCCCACCCGCATTAAATCTTCAGTCTTGGAATCTGGATCAAGTGCTGGATGATCTAAATGAATTTGGCTTTGCCTTGATTGATGATATTTACTCACTTGATTATGTACAGACATTGGCACATGAATGTACTTCGCATCTTGCGGAATTTAGAGCAGCCGGCATACAGAATGGTGTAGTCAGCCATATCCGTAGTGATCATATTCTATGGATTGATGGGCAACTGCCAATTGCACAACAGCATTTACAGACCCTAGAACACTTATCTCAAGCGTTAAATCAGGCTTTTTATTTAGGAATTAAAGAGGTTGAAGCGCATTTCGCTTGTTATAACGCAGGCGAGTTTTATGCCTTACACCGCGATAACCCACAGCAAAAAAATGATCGTATGATGTCGACCGTGTTCTATTTACATGAAAGTTGGCAAGAAGATTGGGGTGGACAATTACGACTACAGGATAAACTTGGTCAATGGCATATCATCCAACCACAACCAAATCGTCTCGCGATTTTTCAAAGTGATGTCTTACACGAAGTACTACTTTCGAAACAGCAGCGATTATCCATTACAGCATGGTTACGCAGTGGTGGATCAATTTGGAATGGTTAGGGTCTGCTGACATCTATGAAATATCAGCAACCCTTCTACCTTTAAATTTAGAAAAACAGCCTTATATATCACGCATAACTGACGATTTTGGATCAATAATGTCGAATGAAACTCAACAAGTGATTGCTCGAATTGGTGAAACAGACCAACTCTATTTAGAAAGCAATACTCCCGAACTTGCTTTAGAGCGTGCTGACCTCCGTTTGCAATTGGTCGTATTGAGCCATATTCGACAGGAACAGTTGCATTTCTTGCAAGAAGCAATCGTACTACTTGAACAAGCTCGTGTTGAATATGATGAAATGCCATTAAGCTTGTATTTGAATTTGTCTTTATGTTTAGCCAAAGCCTATATGATTTACTTTGAGCTCACTAAAGAGCAGCGTTTTGCTTTAATTACACAGCAAATTCTTAAACCTTTAGCATATACAGAACACTTAGATATTTATTTCTTCTTGGCTTACGCTTCAGCTGCTAAGCAAGAACTAGCATTAACACGGCATTGGCTAACGAAATACATATCTTGCTTGGATCATGATTTAGAGTTATTACAACTACATCCTGCTTTGAATCAAGCACGTCAAGAAGACTGGTTTGCAGCCCTTATAAAAAATAAAGCTCACTGATGTGAGCTTTATTTTTTATTTGACTATCTTGTGCTATCTACATGTAGTTGTTGATTCAACTCATCAATCACAATGGCCCATTCATCATCTTTATCCCAATGACTTTTTAAAAAATCACGCTGCCCTGCACTCCAAAATTCTGCTTCATGTAATTTTTGATCGGCAGGTAGCTGATGGGCTTTCACAAAATTTTCAATTGCAGCATCATCAGCCTCAAGCCCGAGTTGCTCAAATAAAAGTTCCAGTGTCGGTTGCTGTTCAAACATTGTTATTCTCCAAATCATGTCTCTTATAAAAATAATTTAACAGTAAATCCCATTATCATGCAGATGTATGTCTATATTTTCTTGTTGTTTTTTGTTCCTGCTCCCATAAAAAAGCACTCTCAGGGAGAGTGCTTCCAATTTATCAAAAAGATAAATTATTTTAACATGTCAGCAATCGCTGCACGTTCGTCTTCAAGTTCTTGAAGCGTGATGTTCATGCGCTCACGGCTGAACTCATCAATTTCAAGACCTTCAACACGTGTGTATTCGCCATTTTCACAAGTTACTGGCACACCGTACATTACGCCTTCTGGAATACCATAAGAACCGTCAGATGGGATACCCATAGTTACCCATTTGCCGTTTGTACCCAACGCCCAGTCACGCATATGGTCGATTGCAGCATTCGCAGCTGAAGCAGCTGAAGACAAACCACGCGCTTCGATGATCGCAGCACCACGTTTACCAACAGTTGGAAGGAACGTATCTTTGTTCCATTCAGCATCGTTGATTTTGTCTTTTAAGCTTTCGCCATTTGCAGTTGCAAAACGGTAGTCAGCATACATTGTTGGAGAGTGGTTACCCCAAACAGTTAATTTCTCGATATCAGAAACTGCAACACCCGCTTTTTGAGCAATTTGAGTTAACGCACGGTTGTGGTCAAGACGTAACATTGCTGTGAAGTTTTTCGCTGGAAGATCTGGAGCAGATTTCATTGCGATATATGCATTGGTGTTTGCAGGGTTACCTACAACCAATACTTTAACATCACGGCTAGCAACTTCGTTGAGTGCTTGACCTTGACCAATGAAAATTTCACCGTTGACTTTCAACAAGTCAGCACGTTCCATACCAGGACCACGTGGGCGTGAACCTACCAACAATGCATAGTCAGCATCTTTAAATGCAACCTTAGGATCATCAGTCCCGATCATACCTGCCAATAATGGGAAAGCACAGTCGTCAAGTTCCATCATCACGCCTTTAAGCGCTTGTTGAGCTTTCTCAAAAGGAACTTCAAGCAATTGTAAAATTACTGGTTGATCTTTACCGAGCATTTCACCGCTTGCGATACGGAATAATAAGCTATAACCAATTTGACCAGCAGCGCCTGTAACGGCTACACGAACGGGTTGCTTCATGTGATATTCTCCAATGAGATGCGTTTGCACGATTGAACGCTATTATTATTCAATCGAATTATCATAAACGGCAAAGATTGTACTCTAAAGCGAATACAGATGCATGTAAAAGAGAATGAATTTCAACAAAAGTCTAATAGAAAATACAAATCAAACTAGGTAAATCCCTAATAACTTCCTTTAATTGTAAACTCACTTGGGCAACCCGTCACAATATGGCTTGCACATTGTTTATATTGACCATTTTTCTGATAGCACACGCGAATCTCGGTTAAAACTGTATCAAATCTTGATGACTGGCAAGTAAAGCGAATTCCATTTGGCGGTAGAGATGGATTGAGTTTGGTAAATTGCTGTCTTAAATTTTCTTTTTGGACTTCAATCGTATTTGGGCTGGTCAAATCAGCTGGTATTTTCAAGCGCTCAGCAAAATTAATTACTGTTCTAAAATATTGACTGGCATTCATTGGCATACATCCGCCCACATCCTGCCACAGTTGCACTCGCGCATTTTCATCTGGCATGACCCGCGCCACCACTTTGGCTTGTAATGGTGAGAGTTTGGCAGAGGTTTTTGTTGAACAATCCCGATTTAAAGGCACTTCAGGCAATAAACTTGCAATCGTAAGAGAATAACCTTCCAGACATTTACGTTGTTTTTGTCGTGATGAGTCAAAGGCACACGCTGCTGGCGTCATTTGTACATGCATGACATATCCCGCCACATCTTGATCACTTGCAGCATATACGGGTACAGCAAGAGACAAGACCGTATAACAGATCAACACCTGTAGAGATCTCATCAACTGCCCTTTAAGTAATTGGACGGGTTTCATCAAATGCAAAAACTTCATTGTTTCACTTAAACATCTTGGTGTGTCTTAAGGCCCACTGCGTACAGGAATCGTGCTCATTCGCTTTTCTAGCGATTGCGCCCCTTGCCCTAATACCACACCATAATGCGTGGCATTGGTCATGACATGTTTTACATAGTCACGTGTTTCCAATAATGGAATGGTTTCAGTGTATTGGTCTGCTGCCATAGTCTGAACATCAGGCTGCCAACGGCGTGCACGATTCGGACCTGCGTTATAACCTGCAGTTGCCAATACAGAACTACCACTCAATTGACTCTGGATCATTGAAAGGTAATAAGTTCCGTAACGAATATTGGTATTCATTTCACTTAATGCCGCAGGGTTATAGGTTTCACCCATTTGTCGTGCAATCAGTTTTGCCGTGTTTGGCATGATCTGCATCAAACCACCCGCCCCAACATGTGAACGTGCTGAAGTCACAAAACGACTTTCTTGGCGCATTAAACCATACGCCCAAGCAGGATCAATACCAGCATTGTAACTATGACTGGTGACATTGCTACGATGTGGTGTTGCATAGCGATAAGTATCATTATGGCGTGATGTAGTACGATCAGCCGCATAAATTGCACGGTCATACCAACCCACATCATGTGCTCGTTTTGCCGCTGCTAAAAGTAGACCATCATCATGCTGTAAATACGCTTGGCGAACCGCCCAGTTCCATTCACGATTGGTATAATTAGCAGGTGCATTCACATCTCTTAATGCAAAGGCACGTCTAAAATGAATATTTTGATTCAGACGCTGCGTATCTTGAGCACTCGGTTGTTCATTATAAGGCTGATGGTTATAGCGTTCGCCGATACGATCTTTTGCTAGTAAATTATGGTAATCATCCCCACCTTGCGCCAATTTACGATAGATCTGTTGAGCGGCTTGCTTGGAACCACCATCCGAACGTTGCTCAGATGCACGCGCTAACCAGTATTGCCAGCGATCTTCCTGTTTTTGGGTCACCGACATCGCATCAATGGAGCGGATCAGACTTTCCCAAGCCCCAAAACGAATTGCCTGACGGGCATAAATTTCAGCTTCTTCTGGACTAAATGGATAACCATAACTTTGATCGAAAGCATTGAGCACTTCACGGTTAAAACCGTTCTTCATCACGGTGGTACCGCCGACATAACCAATGGTGCGGTATAGGTATTTCTGTACAGGTTGAGGCACATCCTGAACAACACGTTGCACATTACCCAAAGCATTGGTTAAATCACTATCTGCAACACGACCTAAAGCAAAAATCAAATAGGCATAATCTGCATCATTGGACTTCGGTGCACTCCACAGATAGCCCAATGGATTGGCTTGAATTTGATTAAACTGCGCTAAAGAAAGGTTCAACCCCATCGTTTGAGCTGTCGCAATTGCTGGGCCAGACTGCCCTGCACGGAGCTGCCCCCATAATCTTTGCTGGCGATCCTGAGTCGTCATAAGCGGACTAGACAACATCAAACGTCCCAAGCCATTACATGACTCAGGCTGAGAATTAGTGGTTAACCAAATATCCTTATACTCTGCAAAAACTAGACTATCTCCAGTTTTTGCTCGTACTTGCGCCACAGCACAACTTTCTTCTTGATCGGGATTGGTGACATAACTAAGGACGGGTTTTGCATCGGCGAAGCTACCCAGTTTTACTTTTTCTTCAACATAATCGGCAGATAATTTTTCTGCCATTGCTGATTGTGGGTAGCGTTGTGCAAAACTAATAATTGAAGATGCGGGTTGAAAACCTAAATTGGTATTAAGCTTCCAATACTCTGGATAATAACCGAGCGCATCATTTTGCATTTCAAATTGGTATTGATCAAGCAAAGCAGTATTGCTGGCATTGGCAGCACGCAACGCATCATTAAATTGTTCATCTAATGCATAGACAGATGAGCAAGCAATCATACCACCCATTGCAATAAAACAATGGAGGCTGTTCTTGTTATTCAATTTATGACTTTCGGTTGTTCTAAAATCACGCTGCTTTTTCATCTTCATCAATATATATGCCCAATTTCGCCCAGCCATTATAGTGTAATAAGTCTAGCCTTCTACTATTGTTGTGTTATGTAAATTACTGATTCATATTCATTAAAATTCACACAATTTTATTCACAAACTGTCCATTTTTGTCAGTTTTTTATTCTCTGCGTTCAGTCTAAAATACTGCTATAATCCGCCGTTTATTTAAATCCACCTTGTTTAGGAGCCTGCATGACGGTTCAAACATTCATTCCCAGTGCTGTAAAAGCTGCTTCAGAAAACACTGTTACCCAGCCAATGCACACCGCTGATGTTTCGATCAAGAAATTGTTTATTGAAACTCAAGGGTGTCAGATGAATGAGTATGACAGTCATCGTATGGCAGATTTGTTAGGTGATTCACATGGCTATGTGCTCACTGACAATCCAAATGAAGCAGATATCCTGCTCATGAATACCTGCTCAATTCGTGAAAAAGCGCAAGAGAAGGTATTCAGTGGTTTAGGCCGCTGGCGCAAACTTAAAGAAAAAAATCCTGATCTAGTGATTGGTGTCGGTGGTTGTGTTGCCTCTCAAGAAGGTGACAACATTCAAAAACGTGCACCTTATGTCGATATGGTATTTGGTCCGCAAACCTTGCACCGTTTGCCACAAATGTTAGATCAGCATAATGAGCAAGTGGAAAAACCGAAGAAAGAAAAAATCAAACTAGTTGATATTTCTTTCCCAGATATCGAAAAGTTCGACTTTCTGCCTGAACCACGCGTAGAAGGCTTTAAAGCATTCGTTTCAATTATGGAAGGTTGCTCTAAATACTGTTCATTCTGTGTGGTTCCCTATACCCGTGGTGAAGAAGTCTCTCGCCCGTTAGATGATGTGTTAGCTGAAATTGCTGGCTTGGCTGAAAAAGGCGTGCGTGAAATCAGTTTGCTCGGTCAAAATGTGAATGGTTATCGCGGTGAAACTTTCGAAGGTGAAATTTGTACCTTCCCTGAGTTACTCCGTTTAGTCGCAGAAATCCCTGGTATTGGCCGTCTACGCTATACCACTTCTCACCCGCTTGAATTCTCTGAAGATTTAATTCAATGCTACCGTGATTTACCACAAATGGTTTCGCATTTACATCTACCAGTACAAAGTGGTTCAAACGATGTATTGCAAGCCATGAAACGTAACCACACCATTGATGTCTACATCGATAAAATTGCCAAGTTACGTAAAGTCCGCCCAGATATGCATTTATCCAGCGATTTCATCATCGGTTTCCCTGGAGAGACGGATGAACATTTTGCGGAAACCTTACAATTCATTAAAGATCTAGATTTCGATCATTCTTATAGCTTCGTTTACTCAAAACGTCCTGGTACACCAGCCTCTGACCTACCCGACAGTACTCCTGAGCAGGTGAAAAAAGATCGTTTGGCTCAAGTACAAGAAGTGATTAAACGCTCTAGTATTGATAAGACGGATGCAATGCTTGGCAAAATTGAGCGTGTTCTGATTGAGAAAGTTTCTGATAAAGATCCAAATGTTTTAATCGGTACAGCTGACAATACACGTTTAGTTACTTTTATCGGTGATGCTACGTGGATTGGACGTTTTGCAGAGATTGAGATCACTGAAATTAAAACTTTAAATTTAGTTTATGGCGAACTCTTGAATCTTGAACCTGACGTGGCGTAATGTAAGGGTATTCTTATAAAGCAACAAAAGGGTTTCTCTTGACTGCAGCGATTCGACGTACAGTAACGTTCCCTGAGATTTCAATGGAACGTTTAAAAAGCATGCTCGGTGCGTATAACGGGCATTTAAAACAAATCGAACAACGTTTAGATGTCAAAATTACTCACCGTGGCGATGCCTTTTATCTAGATGGTGACATAGAAGCGGTCGAAAGAGCCGAAGCACTATTGCAACGGCTCTATCAAGAATCAGAAATTTCCTCACAAATTAGTGCCGATGCAATACATTTGATGATCCAAGGTTCACAGACAGACTGTGAACTGATGGATGATTCAGATCAAGAACATACGGGCTTAGACAATGTTTGGTTGCAGACCCGCAAAGGGCGAATCAACCCACGTGGTGCCAATCAAAAGCGTTATGTACAACGCATTTTACAAAGCGATATTTCATTCGGTGTTGGTCCAGCAGGGACAGGTAAAACCTATCTCGCGGTTGCAGCAGCGGTGGATATGCTGGAACGTAACGAAATTCAACGTATTTTACTGGTTCGCCCAGCAGTTGAAGCTGGTGAAAAACTCGGTTTCTTGCCAGGTGATCTCACCCAAAAAATCGATCCTTATTTACGCCCACTTTATGATGCATTGTATGAAATGCTTGGCTTTGAAAAAGTAGCCAAACTCATCGAACGCCAAGTGATTGAAGTCGCTCCGCTTGCCTATATGCGTGGACGAACACTCAATCATTCCTTTGTGATTTTAGACGAAGCGCAAAATACCACACCTGAACAGATGAAAATGTTCCTCACCCGTTTAGGCTTTGGTTCACGTGCCGTCATTACAGGTGACGTCACACAGGTTGACTTACCTCGCGGACAACAATCGGGTTTGGCGCATGCCTTACGTGTCATTGAAAACGTACATGAAATTCATATCACACGTTTCCATTCTCGCGATGTCGTCCGTCACCAACTGGTACAAAAAATTGTTGAAGCTTACGAAGGTTGGGACAGTGAACAGCAACGCCTGTCTGCTGAAGCCCGTGCTGAACGCAAAGCTCGACAAGAAGCACTTGTTGCAGAGAATGACTCTGCGGCGGATGCACAACACTTTTAGAAAACCCCTTCACTCCCCCTTTGTTGCGATACTTTAGTCACATCTCAGGGGGACGATTTTAAGGATCTACTTTGAAAATCAATTTAAGTCTTCAACAAGACTTTCAAGCTGCGGAATTGCCACTGAAACGTGGTCAAATCAAAAAAAATATCGAAACTGCACTGCGCCATGTCGGTTTTGATGTCAATTGTGAAATCGGGATTGCCTGTGTCGACATCGCAGAAAGCCATGAACTCAACCTGCAATATCGTGAAAAAGACAAACCGACCAATGTGCTTTCTTTTCCAAGTGATATTCCTGAGGAAATGCTGAGCTTACTCGATGCAGAGCCTCTTGGGGATTTGGTGATTTGTATTCCTGTCGTTTTACAAGAAGCTGCAGAACAACAAAAAACACCAAGCGATCATTTCACTCATTTACTGGTTCACGGTGTTCTACATTTGCTTGGCTTTGACCATGAAACCAGTGAAACTGAAGCTGAAGAAATGGAAGCTTTAGAAATTGAGATTCTGAAAAAATTGGGTATCGCCAATCCTTACCAAGCCGATGAAAGCTAATCCAAGGTCCTATGTATATCGTTATTTTTAAAGCCACGATCAAACAACTTGACGCAACTTACTCAGAAATGGCACAAAAGCTGAGAAATAAAGCCTTGAGTCAATTTAATTGTGTCAAATTTGAAGCTTGTAGTGAAAATGGTTTTGAAATAGCGCTGTCTTACTGGAACAGCCTTGAAGATATCAAGCAGTGGCAACGCGATGCAGAACATCTGGTTGCTCAGCGTTTAGGCAAAGAAAAATGGTATCAAGATTTTAGTGTGGAAATCTGCAAAGTTGAACGTGCTTATTCGAGTCAAAATGGCCTGTGAATAATCTTTGACTTATCCACAAGTTCAATCAAAAAACGGCTGAATTCAGCCGTTTTTTGATTTTCGAAATAATTAGAATTGGTAGCGTAAAGCTAAAGTTGCATTCCGTGGCGTTCCCCATGTTGTTTGACCATATGCAGGGAAAATTCCATAGTACTCTTTATCAAATAAATTATTGATATTGAGTTGAGCAGAGAAGTCTTTGCTTAATTGATAACGAGCCATTAAATTCACTAATGCATATGAGCTTTGCTCAACTTTTTCAGTCACTTTTAGCGGATTTACTGCTTTCACATAAGTGCTGCTTTGCCAATTTACGCCACCACCAACTGTAAGCGCGCTAAATTTACCTGGTAATTGATACGTCGTAAAAGTCTGTATCATTTTACGAGGTAACTCAGAATTAATGTCATCACCATTAATATCAGTTGCCTTAAACTGGCTATAACCAGCTGTTAATTTCCAGTCTGGTAAAATCTCACCACTAAGCTCTAATTCGAATCCTTTACTCTCAGTTCCTTTTGCAGCGCGATAGTAAATATCTTTATTCTCATGAACCCCAGCTTGTTGAGCTAAATTATCTTGTTCAATTTTAAATAGAGCCAATGTCCCATTTAAGCGCCCATCAAACCAACCTGATTTCAAACCGATTTCAGTACTCTTGCCCTCAATTGGGTTAAGTACTTTGCCATTAATATCTTGTTCAGACTGTGGTTGGAAGATACTGGTATAACTTGCATATGCAGAAATCGCATCATTGAAATCATATATAACACCAGCATAAGGCGTAAATTCATTGTTATGTTTAATGTCATAGGCTGGCGTCCAGAGCCCATTTCCAGTTTTTTGAAAATCTGTTAAACGACCACCTAAAATCAGCTTTAAGGGTTCTAATATTGTCCACCGCGTTGCAAAATAAACCGCATCTTGTTTGGTCTTACTTTTCTCATAGAAACTTGCATCACTCCACTTAGGAGCTGGATATGAACCATTCCAGTTATTAAAATTTATCGCAGGCTGTGTTGCGTAGTTTGCATTTCGACTATCCGATTTAAAGTCTTGTGTAGAGTGAATATACCCCAAGGTCAGTTCATGCTGTTGACCTAATAATTCGAACTTTCCGTTCACTTGTAAACCAATATCATCTTGCTGAGTATTCGTAATATAAGAACCAGCAAATGCCCCCAAACCTAGCCCTGTATTCTTATCTGGACTTCCAGACAGATACAATAGTTTCGAGTCGCCATTACGATCACCTCGGCTATAAGATAGTTTCGCATTCCAATTTTGATTAAAACGGTGGGTTATATCTGCAAATAGATTAGTGTAGTCACTATCCCACCGCGCCCAATTTGTACTTGTTGTTTTACTACGGTCCCATTTAGCACGACTGCCATCGCTATACCAAACAGGTAAACCACCCCACATTGGACTATCGCCTTTGTTTTCTTGATAGCTAACACCTGCTGATAATAGCGTATTCTCAGTCAGATCAGCTTCCCCAGTAATCAAGGCAGTCAAGGCTTGTTTATTTAACAAATCAATATAACTATCACCTTGTTCATATTGAGCAACCGCACGGCCTCGTAATGAGCCAGATTCATTCAGACTATTAGAAATATCTCCCGTAACACGGTAATTATTCCAACTACCACCGCTGACCTCCAAATTGCCTGTAGGCACTGTACTAGTAGCTCGCTTACGAATCATATTGATCGCAGCAGAAGGATTCCCAGGCCCTGTCATTAAACCAGTTGCCCCACGTACCACTTCAATACGATCAAATAAAACAGCACTTGTTGCAGTCTCACCTGAACTCCAAGGTTGCTCATAGCGTGTAGGGACGCCGTCTATTTGATAATTATCAATTTGAAAACCTCGCGCATGCAAACTATTACGATTGGTTTCATAACGTTGCGCATTAATTCCAGTTACATTTTCAGCAACGTCGACTAGGCTAGTAAGCCCCTGATCTTTTATTCTCTGCTCTGTAATAATAGAAACTGATTGCGGAGTCTCCTTCACAGATAACCCTAGCGGTACAGCCGTGGTTGTTTTTTTAACGGTATATGCTGTTTTCTCTTTTTCTAACTCATCTGCTTTAACGGTAATTGTAGGTAGTTTGGCATTTTCAGTACTGTTATCGCCTTCTGCAAAAGCCAATGAAGGTAATAGTATGGCAGCCATCGCCAATACAAGCGGATGCGCTTTAAATACATTTAAAGTTGGATGTTGATGCATGAAATATGTCCTTATTGCAAGGGAGCGGTCTTGAAAACATGCATCTCATTCCCCCGATAAATTTTAAGAAGGATGCATTCATTTTCAAAAGGAGAATTAACCTAAAACACATTGCAAATGATAATTGTTTTTATTATCAATTCAAGTTCTAATAGATAAATTTAGTTGCTTGTTTTAATTAAACTTAAAAGAGTGCTCGCGATTGGTGAAAAATAATCAAATGATTTTTATCAATATTTAATTTTCAGTTTATACATCATTATTTTCGAATAAGAAGTGCAGCTTTCATTAGTGCACTTCAAACTCTGCATCGATAGGATCAAAACGCCATGTACGAATGATACGTAACTCAGAAATGTCTTTTTTCATCTTGGCATCGAAAGGTCCAAATGGTGCACCACGGCGTACTGATGCCTTAGCGGCTTCATCCAAAATTGCATGTCCAGAACTTTCGATAAGACGAATAGCTCGAATTCCACCTTCGGCATTCAAAATCACCATCAAACGGACTTCACCCGCTAAATGCTGCTGTTTTGCTTGATCTGGATAATAACGGTTGCCATAAAGTTCAACTTTTTGACGAAACTTATCTAAGTAAGTCGCAGACGCATCTTGTTTAGCCTGAATCCCATCAACGGTTTTAATGCGTTGTTTGCGGCTAAAGTTTTGTTGGCGTTGCAGATATTGTGCTTCCAAGCTTGCCACCATTGCAGCTTTGGCTTGAAATTGGCTTTGTAAATCATCCAAGGTCTTTTTTCGTTCGCTCTGCTCTGCTTGCTTTTGCCAACTCAAAACAGTCATTAAAACTTTTTCTTCAAATTTTAGTTCACGTTTTTGCTGAACTTTTTCCAGACTTTCTAGCTCTTTTTCACCTGTTGTCGCATCCGCCTGCATCGGTGATGGCATATCACTTGACATACGATGTGCTTCGCGGAAATCACCAGAACCTTGTTGATCAGCTTGTGCCAAGAAGTCCGCATCTTTGACTTTTTCCTGACTCGGACGAACTGTCACCGCAATTTCTTTAGTCGAAGTGTCAGATGGTGATGGCATTGCAAATTGAATAGCCAACACCGCGCCATGCAAAAGCATCGCCAAAGCCACTGCCCCAACAAAAATTGGATCTTGCCACCAATAAGGAGACAGTTCTGAACGAAAATTAATTTTATTCCACATGGTATTTAAGTGACAAAAATGCCCCTTCCCCAACGGTATAACCGTATAAAAACCAAACCAATATTCAAAATTTTACAAAAATGTGATCCACTTATAGTTACAGTGTTTCCATACCATCATTTTATGAAAATGTAGCAATTAATTTTGCTACACTGCAAGTCAGAAATTTATTTTTATTTTTTTAGTTAATACAAAGATCGTGGCATTGCATAACCCATCAATTCACTTTCTGGAACAACTTTTATGCAAACGCTAATTTCATCCGTTGTTAAACGTCTACGTAAAGTTTACCAAAAAGCCGAAGAATTCATCGAAGAAGAAAGAGAGTTTTCACTTTCACAAGTCTTTGTGAATGCGACCATGGAACGTTACGTCACTGAGAACGTTGGCATCATGCAAGACCTGCATGCCGACCTTTATGATGGTTGGTTACGCTTATATACAACTTTAGATGTTAAAGGTTTACATACCACTTTATCTGTTGATTTAAAACTGATTCAAATGGAAATGAATCAAGACGTACAGCTTATGGTATTTGAACAAATCAGCAATACCCAAGTGATTGAAGCCAAATTCAAAAACATTTTTCAGAAATGGGGCTTTTATGTTGCGATCTGGTATTACCAGAAATTTCGTGAAGAAGACCCGCTCGGCAAAATCTTAGAACATTTTGAAGTCGTCAAAGTTCAAGATGACCTACTTTATCTTGATTTAAATCGCTGGTTAGGCAAAAAAGCCAGCATTATCGAAACGTTGAGTAAAGTACATGTTAATCGCGCACGCGTTCGCCCTGCGGAACTCATCGTTTGGGGCAATGTCAATCTCGCCGCGATATTATATCCACCGAATGATGACGATTTTGATGCCGATGGACTAGAGGACTCCGAGGTCACACCGATTCAACAAAAAGACAGTAAAAGATAGCCACACCTCGCTGTGGTTTATCCCATCTCACGATATTTTATTGAAATACATATCTTCATGATTTATACGAAAAATTAACAAGTACCTCATAAAAAGCCTGATCTTTTCTTCATAATCTACAAGCATAATAGCTTTAAATGGTAAAGATAAATGAGTGATGACTGATTGCATCACTCAAAGGATATAGTGTTATGACAAAGCAATTATTGAAAGTTCTAGGCATTACGTCGGCGACGCTTCTAAGTGTAAGCTTATCTAGTCATGCGCTGGCAATGGCACCTTTTCAGGCGAGCTATCAGTTTAGCTACAACAATAAAAACTTAGGCTCTGCCACACGTACCCTTTCACAGCAAGGCAATAACTGGACGTACAAATTCAATGCCAAAGCTGGTGCGATCGCATCTGCATCTGAAACCAGTCAATTTAGCTTTGCTGACAATAAGATTAGCTCACAAAAATTTAGCCGTAGCAGCAAAGTTTTGATTCACAACAACACCATGAGTATCGACTTCAACCCAAACAGTAAAGTTGTGAATACCCAAAAAGATAAAACCTCTAACTCATTTGCATGGCAAGCAGGTGCATTGGATGAACTCAATGCTGAATTGCAAATTCGTGAGGATTTAAAAAACAATTCACTCAAAACCAAATATCTAATTGCAGATGCAAAGGCATTGGATGAACGTCGTTTTGTGAAACAAGGCAACGAAAGTATCAAAACCCCTTATGGCACATTTAATACCATTAAAGTCGTCATGCAGCACGATAAACCTGAGCGTAATACTGTGTTCTGGTTAGCTCCGAAATTGGATTACTTACCAGTAAAAATGGCACATAATGATGGAAAATCATCATATGGCCTACTATTAACGGGTTATTCAGGTAAAACAAACTAAGCATCTGGTCAATTTTGGCTTGCATTTTTTTAGATGCTTTTTAAAATATGCCTTTGCTTGAATAAGCATCCGTTTAGAGGATTCTCCCGTGTACGCTTTAGAACAGAAAATCTTAAATGAAGGTATCGTTCTATCTGATCAGGTTTTGAAAGTTGATGCTTTCTTAAACCACCAAATCGATCCGGTGTTAATGCAACTGATTGGTAAAGAGTTTGCCGCTCGCTTTAAAGATGCTGGTATTACTAAAATTATTACCATCGAGGCTTCAGGTATCGCACCTGCAATCATGGCAGGTTTAGAACTTGGTGTTCCTGTTATTTTTGCACGTAAATACCAGTCATTAACATTGAAAGACGACCTTTACCGTTCTAAAGTGTTCTCGTTCACCAAACAAACTGAAAGTACTATTGCGATTTCAAACAAGCACCTTAGTTCAACTGACAAAGCACTTGTGATCGATGACTTCTTGGCAAATGGTCAAGCTGCGTTAGGTCTAATTGACTTAATTCATCAAGCAAAAGCTGAAGTTGTTGGTGTTGGTATCGTGATTGAAAAATCATTCCAACCGGGCCGTGACGTATTGCTTGAAAAAGGCTACCGCGTTGAGTCCTTAGCGCGTGTTAAATCTTTAGAAGATGGCAAAGTTACTTTTGTTACTGAATAAGATTTAAAACCTAGAAAAAAGCGGATGAAAACTCATCCGCTTTTTTTATTTAACAACAATCCCAGTTATATAGCACTTTAGAAAAGTCTCTCTTCTTTAAATCTTCTGGATGAATAAAGAAATTCCCTACGCCGGAATCACCCCACATAATCTCGTTTTCTGCATCATCAGTATCCAGTTGGAAAAGTAAAATATAATCTTGCACCTTTTCGTTATAGTGGCGTGGATCTGTCTGGGTAAAATAAGGATATCCCCCTAAGCGATGGCCTGTTGCGGAAACCAACTCATTGTAGGGTTCAATAAAATCATCTTCGAAATCGCCACCTTCAAATTGATCTTCAAAATCGTAAAGCTCATCAACACCCAAGACTTTCTTTCCAAAAGTAAAATCCTCAAGGCTAATCGGCTGAGAAGTCAGGCTAAATTCAATCACGTATTGCCCCGTAAATGGCAAATAATCATCTTCACCTAACTGAACTTCAGAGAAGTCTTGTTTTAATTGTGAAGCATCTTCAATGACCTGCTCAAAATATAAGACCTTAAAACCAGATTGCTGTTGTTGGTCGTCGAAATTCATTCCATACAAATCATCAGCTGCAATATAAAACTGCAAAATCCCCTTGTCTGGAAAATTGGGTAAGCTTGGAATTTCAGCAAAATTAAACTGTGCCAACAAAGCCAACGGATTGCCATTCGAATCGACAGGATACGCGGTATCCAAAGGTAAATACGGTTCTCCCCCAATCTTACTTTGCCATACCGTCAAGGCGTCGTTTGAACTGAGCTGTAAAGTTACAGTTGGCAAAATCGTTGCTGAAATTTTTTCTAGGTATGGATGTAAAGTATTCGGTAAATTTTCTGGTTGAAGATTCATTTTGTTGCTTGTCCATGTACTTATTTATAGAACTTAATATAAAACAAGCAGCTAAACTAGGATAGAGAACAAAGTCTGCACTACGACAGTTAATGACGCTTAATTGCCACATTATTTATCATATAAATTCTGATAAGATTAGCCCGATAAAAATTTGCGATTAGGAATCACGATGCGCACTTACTTAGACCTTTTACAACATATCCTCGACAATGGCGGCGACAAAGGCGACCGTACTGGCACAGGTACACGTTCTGTATTTGGTCATCAGATGCGCTTTGATCTTTCTAAAGGCTTTCCGCTGCTCACCACCAAGAAAGTCCATTTTCGCTCTATTGCCATTGAATTACTTTGGTTCCTTAAAGGTGATACCAACGTTCAATACCTCAAAGACAATAAAGTTTCGATTTGGGATGAGTGGGCAACTGCAGAACAAACAGCTCGTTTTGGCCGCCCTGAAAGTGAGCTTGGTCCAGTTTATGGTCACCAATGGCGTAACTTTGGCGCAACCCAAAATGAAGATGGTAGCTATCAGCAGGATGGCTTTGACCAGATCAAATGGTTGATCAATGAAATTAAAACCAATCCGAATTCACGTCGTTTGATTGTGTCAGGTTGGAATCCAAATGAAGCAGGCAAAGTTGCATTACCACCTTGCCATACTCTGTTCCAATTTTTTGTACAAGACAACAAGCTGTCATGCCAGTTGTATCAACGCAGTGCCGATGTGTTTTTAGGTGTCCCGTTTAATATTGCCAGCTATGCCCTACTTACACATATGATTGCTCAGGTCTGTGGTTTAGGCGTAGGTGATTTTGTCTGGACAGGCGGAGATACGCATTTATATGCCAATCACTTTGAACAGGCACAATTACAGCTTAGCCGTGAGCCGCTACCGCTGTGTCAATTAAAACTAAATCCTGAGATCACTGATATTTTCGACTTTAAATTTGAAGATATTGAAATTGTAGGGTATGAATCACACCCAGCAATTAAAGCACCCGTCGCAGTTTAAATCGATTATTAGAGAGCATATAAAATGGCATGGCAAGGCACTGAAGTTGTCCACGTAGTTGCAATGGATAAAAATCACTGTATCGGTAAAGGCAATGCTTTGCCGTGGCATATTTCTGCTGACCTAAAACACTTTAAAGCTATTACCCAAGGTGGTGTGGTGATTATGGGGCGTAAAACCCTAGAATCGATGGGCCGTACCCTACCAAATCGTGTTAATTGGGTCATTACCCGTGACCCTGAATGGCATTTTGAAGGGGTTAAAGTCGCACACAGTATCGAAGAGGCACTTAATGGCGCACTTACAGATGCACAACACGCTGAAAAAGCATCCTTATTTATCATTGGGGGTGGAGAGATTTTTACCCAAACACTCGCCATTGCTGATCGTTTAGAATTAACTCACGTTGATCTCGATGTTCAAGGCGATGCGCATTACCCAAAAATCTCTGACGACTTTCGCAAAGTAAACTCGGAACAGCATACTGATGAGAAATCAGGGGTTACTTTTGAGTTTGCGACCTACCAAAAATAAAAATGGATCGCGCTTGCCATGCACAATATTGGATCACGTGAGTTTTTCATCGCTTTAGGCATCGGGCTTTTACACGGTCTGTTTACCTTGTGCGTGATCCTTTCAAGTGTCTGGCTCTGTCTGGCATTATGGATTCAGCAACCCTTAGGCAGCTTTTTTAGCCGCGCTGCAATTGTGCTATGGGTTTTATTTGCACTTAGCCTAATTGGCGTTTATGTCAGCGGTCATCTTTTTAGCCGCCGCACTGATATCATTATTTATTGTGTTGCATTTGCCTGCTCCTTAGCTTGGTATTTTTCTCTGGATGCAAGACAGGATCGTGACTGGAACCCAGAAGTCGCTGAACAACTCCATTACGAAAAGAATGGAGATATTGTACAGCTTCACAATGTCCGAAATTTCGATTGGCATGCTGATGGCAGCTATGACATTCGCTGGGAAGACCGTAGCATTGATCTGAATAAAATTACGGGCATCAATGTCATCACTTCTTATTGGATGGGCCCACAAATTGCGCATACGCTGGTCAGTTTCGATTTTGCAGATCAAAAGCCACTCGTATTTTCTATTGAAATTCGTAAGGAAAAAGGCGAAGACTTTTCTGCGATTGGTGGCTTTTTCCGTAAATATGAACTGAGCTTAGTTGCTTCAGATGAAAAAGATTTGATCTATACGCGCAGCAATATTCGTCATGAGCAAGTCTATTTATTCCCAGTCAAAATGCCTGCACCTGAACGTAAAGCCCTATTTATTGAGTATCTACACAAAGCTGATGAACTCCGTGCAGAAGCCAAATGGTACAACACGCTTACCAGTAACTGTACCACACTGGTATTTGATATGGTTCAAGCGATTAATCCGCAACGTTTACCCAAAGACTACCGCTTATTAGCCTCAGGTTATTTACCCAATTACCTCTACGATTTGAAAGCGCTCAATCAAAATTACAGCATGAAAGAATGGTATCGCTTGGCGCATATCAATCCACGTGCTGAGCAATATGAACAACAACCCAACCAAAGCAGTGAATATTTTTCGGATGTCATTCGTACAGGGCTTCCTAAAACTGAGTGATTTTTCCACTAATTTCATTAAAAACATCTGAACATTTACAAAAGGATACCGAATATCCTGCTCAGCTCCACGTTGTTTTATTTTAATAGCGGGCATAGAAACACAATGATTCGGATTTAAAATCTTATGTTAAAGCCTTTTTTAGCTTCTTGTACTTTGGCAGTTGCCGTAGCAATGACGGGTTGTGCAACTACAGAATCTCTCCAGACCTCACCGAATGCATCTCAAAAAGAAAGTATCGGACTGTATAACCGTAACTGGATCGCTACACAGATCAATGGTGTAGAGATCAAAAGCAATGATCTTTCTGGCAAGCGCCCTGCGATTCAATTTGATGCGAAAGGCAAACGCTTCTTCGGTGCAGATGGTTGTAACCAGATTCAAGGCAGCTTTGAAAGCCAAGGTGCGATCTTACGCTTAGGTCCGATTGCTTCAACCATGATGGCGTGTATCGGTAAAGATAATAGCGCGCTTTCACGCCAATATAGCAATGCTTTGGCAAGCACAACCAATTACGAGCTGAAAGGCCATGAGCTTAAATTTATGGATGCATCAGGCAAAGTACTGGTTAGCTTCGTCACCGTGATTCAGCCTCTTCCGTAATTTGTAGATCACAAAAAAGTAAAAGCTCGTTTCGAACACGGGCTTTTACTTTTTCAATACTTCGTTTACTTTAGTAGCATTCTTAAAATTAAAAATTGGGGAGTCTCATGCAACAAGCGCTCGTAGGTGGTGGATGTTTTTGGTGTGTAGAAGCGGTTTTTCTACAGCTTAAAGGTGTAGAAAAAGTCGTGAGTGGTTATGCAGGTGGGATTAGCCAAAACCCAACCTATGAACAGGTCTGCCAAGGCAATACTCAACACGCAGAGGTTGTGCTGATTGATTTTGATGAACAGCAGATCAGCTATTCACAACTACTGAATGTCTTTTTTACGACGCATGATCCAACCACTTTAAATCGCCAAGGTAATGATATTGGCACGCAATATCGCTCTGTTATTTATTATTTTAATGATGAACAAAAGCAGCAAGCCGAACAGACTATTCATGATCTGGAAGATGAAGGGCTGAATATTGTGACTGAACTCAGTCCGGTACCGACGTTCTACCCTGCTGAGGAATATCACCAGAATTTCTTTGCCCGTAATCCATCACAAGGTTATTGCAACTTTAGTATTCCTCCGAAGCTGTCTAAATTACGTGCTAAATATCTCGACCTGCTCAAAACTGACTAGGCATAAAAAAAGCAACTCTCAGAGTTGCTTTTTTCTTTCTAACACGTTGTTTTAGTTTTCACTTACAAATGCGATATCACTTAAGCCTGCTTCACTGGCACGAGACATCACTTGTGCAACCGTATCGTATTTTGATTCTTTATCTGCACGTAACTGCACCGTCGGTTTTGTCTGTGCCTGTCCCGCCTCTTGGAAACGCTTCTCTAGCTCTTCTAAGCTAATAATCTGCGCATCCCAAGCCACTTCACCTTTGTCATTAATACTAATGGTGATCGCTTTTGGTGGTGGATCTACAATTTCAGCAGTGGTTTTTGGTAAACTTAATGGAATTGATGGGTTAGCAACCGTTGCTGTGACTAAAAAGATAATCATCAATACCAACATAATGTCGATCAGAGGAATGAGATTCATCTCATTCATGCCACTGTCGTGGTCTTCACCCAATTGAAAGCCCATTTTAAGCTTGACCTCCAACTAAACTTTGTTGAGTCGCTTTAGTTTCTGTTTTTGCCGCTGTTTCTTGCTGCAACATGGTATCGATTAACAAGCTATGCGCTTGATCTTGTAAATCATGCGCCAAGCCACGATTGAAACGTACACAGATGTTATACGCCATCACCGCTGGAATCGCCACTGCAAGACCAAGACCAGTCATGATTAGTGCCTCACCCACTGGTGTTGCAACTTGAGCTAAACCAGCTTGACCACTTTTACCAACAGCAACAAGTGCGTGGAAAATCCCCCATACTGTACCGAATAAACCCACAAACGGTGCAAGTGAAGCAATCGTTCCAAGAACTGATACACCTTTTTCTGCTTGAGATTTTTCAGCAGAGATTTGGCGAAGCAATGCTTGCTCAGCAACAGCTTTACGTTGTTCAAACGATAATGGCTGTAACTTTGATTTAAGCGTAGCCAAAGCTTGAACAAGTTGAGTATAAGCTTGTTGTTTTAGTTGGCGTGTTCCTAATAGGCGCAGAATGAAAATAGTCCACGTCGCAATCGACATTGCTAAAAGGATGAAATACAGTGTTTTACTTACTGCATCTGCATGTTGCCAATAAACTGAAAAGTTCATATACGAACTCCTGATTTAATCTGTCGCAAGGACTCAAATTTATTAAGGACTAAGATCAAACGGCTGCTCTGCTCGAATCGGGTAAGCAACACCATTTTCCATATACGGTTTAAATTTCGCACTTCTTACAGCACGTAAAACTTTTTCATCGAGATTTGGTATACCACTACTACGTGTAATACGTGCATTGGTAATTTTACCTTTCTCATCAGCTTCAATCAGTACCATCACTGAGCGTGTTTGGTTATCTAAATCTTTTGCTGTAACAGATAATTTCGGTGAGCGACTCCACTGAACCCCTGAACCGCCAATCGATACACGTTTTGGTGATGGATCAGCAGCAGGTTGAGGTTTCGTTACTTCCTGAACGGGTTGTGGTTTTTCAACTACTTTTTCAGTAACTGTGGTAACGACTTTGGTCTCAACTTTAGGTTCAATCTTTTGTTCAGTTTTTTGAAGAACAGGTTTTGGTGCTTCTTTAACCTGTTGAACCTTTTCAATCTTTTTCGGTGGAGGCAAAGGTTTTTCAACGACCTTAACTTCCTTCACTTCTTTTTTAGGTTCAGGTTTTGGCTGTTCTTTTGGTTTCGGTGGTTCCGGTTTAGGTGGTTCTTTAATCTTAACGAACTTCAGCTTAAGCGGTTCTTTCTCGATTGGTCTTAACTCAATCGTTTTCATGTGGCTCACCGCCCACAGAACTCCTACATGTCCAATCACAACTGCAACTAAGGCAGCGATGATTTTCTTTTTCATCGGGTGTGGCGTGTTGAATGTAGCAGGAGATTGACTCATAGGAATCTAAGTACCTAATAGATGGTGACGCTTTCAAAAAAACGATTTCACTCATCGGATAGAACAATGAAAGTGCCGTAATAATAAATGAGAAGTGTTTTCATTTGCAACTGTTTTTTCTTGTATATTTGCTAGCCATTGAAAAATAGACATAAAAAAACATGCCTTTCGGCATGTTCTCTTTACATACTGTAACCTAGCAATTTATTAGAAAACCACGGTCTTATTGCCATCTACAATAATACGGTCTTCCAAGTGCCATTTAACTGCGCGCGCCAAGACATTACGTTCAACATCTTCACCCAACTCACGCAATTGCTCAACGTTATAATCGTGGCTCACACGCTCAACATCTTGCTCGATGATTGGGCCTTGATCAAGATCAGCTGTCACATAATGCGCAGTTGCACCAATCAGCTTCACCCCTTTCTCATAGGCTTGCTTGTATGGATTTGCACCCACGAAAGCAGGTAGGAAAGAATGATGAATGTTGATGATCTTCATTTCCCACTTAGCAACAAAGTCTTCACTCAAAATCTGCATATAACGCGCCAAGATCAATAGATCATTGCCCTGCATCATTTCATCAATTTGAGAATACGCTTCAACTTTATTGTCTTTATTGACGGGTACAACATGGAATGGGATACCAAAGTTTTCAACCGATTCACGTAAATCTGGATGGTTTGAGATGACTTGGGTAATTTCACATGGTAATGAACCACGTGCATGGCGCCATAACAATTCCAATAAAGCATGGTCTACTTTAGAAACTAGAATACCAACCTTTTTCAACTCACCAACAAAAGTAAGCTTCCATTGCATCTCATAACGTTCAGCAACATTGGCAGCAAAGGTCTGCATCAACGCTTCTTTACGAGATTGCAAATGATCAATCTCAAACTCAACACGCATGAAATAACGCCCGCCTTGAGCTTCTGTTGCGTACTGATCAAGTGCGGTAATGTTTGCTCCCTGATGATACAAAAAGCTCGATACGGCTTGCACGATCCCCGGCTTGTCTTCACAAGTAATCAGTAATCGCGCTGTGTGGGCTGTAGTCGTGTTCATTTGGTTAATATCACTTATTCGAATCAAATTAAAATCAAGCCGAGCATTCTAACCCTTTTTTGCTATTGACTAAATAGCTGCTGACGATCTATTCATCATCATTTTTAAGATTAGACAAACTCGCGAACAAGTCCGATGGTCCAAGTGATTTCAGTAACTGTTCATAGGTTTGGCGACTTTCACCCATTAAATATGGGCCTTCTAAGAACACCATTTGGCGCAATGCTTGCCAAACCCACTTTTCTTCCAGACGATTGTTATCGCTGATATGACCTGACATATATAAGAAGTTGGTCCAGTTAGTCAGTACAATCCACAAGTTGATGATCAAGGCTTCAATTTCTGAATCGGTCATCTTCATCAAACCTGCATCCACGAAGGCACGATAGATTTTTTGCCCCTGCTGCATCACCTGCCCAGCAAAACGTGGATAGATTTTTCGGAAGTCTTCATTATTTTCGACCAGATGATAGACATCACGATGGATAAAACGATAGGCCCACAACTGATTGCTGAGTACTTGAAAATAGCTAATTTTATCATTGGCATTCAATGGACGATCCGTTGGCAAGGCCAACATTTCCAAGGTTTCAGCCTGATATTGCTGTGCCAGTTCTTTAATAATTTCCTGTTTGTTGCGGAAATGATAATACAAGTTGCCTGGGCTAATCCCGAGTTCAGCCGCGATGTGGTTGGTTGTGACCGAACGCTCTCCACGCTCATTAAACAACTGCAAACTGATTTGCAGAATTCGATCTTTTGTTTTATTCGGTTTAGCGTGCGACATTGATTTTAACCATCTATAACATAATCAATAGGTTATAAAACAAACCTATAAAGCGACTTGACACTTTAGAGTATTTACTCTAAAAATTAAAAAATAATAAGCTTTCTTTTGGTCCACTCCTATGAACAGTCAAACAAAAACAACCGCTATGACACCTCATGTTGATGTGAAACGGCTACATGATTTGCTTGAGCAGCAAAAAGCAGCTTACCAACGCCATCCTGTGCCAAGCGCCAAAGAACGTATTGAACGCTTAGCTCGACTTAAAAACATCTTGATAAAGTATCAAGATCAATTTGCTAACGCAATTAGTCAAGATTATGGCAACCGTGCCATTATGGAAACCAAAATTGGCGAAGTTCTGACTTGTTTAGAACATATCAAATACTATAGCAAGAACTTAACTGAATGGATGAAACCATCTAAACGCCATATCAGCATGTTACACCAACCAGCAAAAGGCTGGGTAGAATATCAACCATTGGGTGTAATCGGGGTGATTGCACCATGGAACTACCCTTTATTACTTTCAGTCGGCCCATTGATCTGTGCTTTGGCTGCTGGTAACCATACCATGATCAAAATTTCGAGTGCTTCTTCAAATTTTGGTTATGTGCTTGAAAATGCCCTTTCTGAAGCATTCCCACAAGAATTGGTTGCTGTCGTGAATGGTGGTGGCGTTATTTCAGATGCATTCAGTCATCTCGCTTTTGATAAAATGATCTTCACAGGCTCAACCTCTGTCGGTAAAACTGTGATGGCAGCGGCAGCAGAGAATCTTGTTCCAGTGATTTTAGAGCTTGGCGGAAAATCGCCTGCACTGGTCCATTCAGCCATGAATATTCGTGATGTGGCACAACGTATTGCCGTGGGTAAGCTATGGAATGCAGGTCAAACTTGTGTTGCGCCAGACTATATGTTCCTGCCTAAAGGTAAAACAGCAGAGTTCACCAAGCACTACAATGACTTTGTGACCACAATGTATCCAAGCTTGCGTGACAATAAAGATTACACCTCTATTGTGAATGACAAACAATATAATCGCCTGCAAGGTTACTTGGAGGATGCTCGTGACCAAGGTGCAACGATTGTTGAACTAAATGCCAAGAATGAGTCTTTAACTGAAGTTCGTAAAATTGCGCCGACCTTATTAACGGGCGTGACCACTGAAATGGAAATTATGAAGAATGAGATCTTTGGTCCAATTCTGCCTATTTTAGAATACGACCATATCGATGATGCGCTTCAGTTTATTAATAGTCGTCCACGTCCATTGGCTTTCTATTACTTCGATATCGATAGTGCACGTGCTGATTATGTCGCAGGACGTACCCATTCAGGGCATTTTGGGATCAACCAAGTTCTTACCCACGTGGCGCAGGATGACCTGCCGTTTGGCGGCATTGGTGCATCAGGTATGGGCAAATATCATGGTAAAGAAGGCTTCTTTAGCTTCTCACATGAACGCTCAATGATGTCCAATCCAGTGAGCCCTAAACTTTACAGTTTAAAATTCATCCTGCCACCTTATAATAAAGCAACGCATAAGCTGCTTTTAAAAACACTATTTCGTTAGAAAGGGGCTGTTGACATATCAACAAACCCTCACTTGGTTAAGGCATGAGCTATCACACTAGATCATGTCTTGTTTTTACCAAATTCGCTTGTCTTTTAATCGTATTTTTGGTATAAAACGCCCCTTGAATGATTTCATCCGTTTACTTGAATGGCTAGTTGCACGAAACGGTGCTGTATAAACTAGCAATGGAGTTCACCATGTCTAAGGTTTGCCAAGTTACCGGCAAGCGTCCAATCGTTGGTAACAACGTATCGCACGCAAACAACAAAACCAAACGCCGGTTCGAGCCGAACCTGCACCACCACCGTTTTTGGTTAGAAAGCGAAAAGCGTTTTGTACGTCTTCGTCTAACCACTAAAGGTATGCGTATTATTGATAAATTGGGTATTGAGAAAGTTGTTGCTGATCTCCGTGCTCAAGGTCAAAAGATTTAAGGAGTCTGAACAATGCGTGATAAGATTCGCCTCGTTTCTACAGCTGGTACAGGTTATTTCTATACCACTACTAAGAACAAACGTACTATGCCGGAAAAAATGGAAATCAAAAAATTTGATCCAAAAATCCGTCAACACGTAATTTTCAAAGAAGCTAAAATTAAATAATTTTAGTTCTTTAAAAAAACGACTTCATTTGAAGTCGTTTTTTTTGCCTAAAAAATGTATTTTGATTAAATGAAATGCATAAATGACTTACATGATTTTTTTTGATAATTAAAAAAATTGTCATCAACAAATTCGATTTTACTTGTTACACTTTATTCGCTGTTTTCTTGGCATGTTTTATGCTCACTTATTTCTACCTTAACCGCAACGATTAAGGAGTCTCGATGCCACATGATGTTGATTTAATTATATTACTTGCTGTTGGTTTTGGTATGGCCCTTATTTTTGGCTATATCGCAGCACGTCTACGCCTCCCTCCTTTAATTGGCTATTTAGTTGCAGGCATTATTATTAGTCCAAATACGCCTGGCGTGGTTGGTGATATTCAACTTGCCAATCAGCTTGCCGAACTTGGGGTGATGTTTTTGATGTTCGGTGTGGGGATGCATTTCTCCCTCAAAGATTTACTGCAAGTTCGCCGTATTGCCTTACCCGGTGCAATTTTGCAGATCGCCGTGGCAACCTTGCTTGGTATTGCTGTCTCCATGTTTTGGGGCTGGAGCTTTGGTTCAGCACTGATCTTCGGTTTAAGCCTATCTTGTGCGAGTACTGTGGTATTACTCAAGGCTTTGGGAGATCGCGGCTTACTGGACTCAGTGAACGGAAAAATTGCCGTAGGTTGGCTTTTGGTTGAAGACCTTGTGATGGTCTTGGCCTTGGTACTTTTACCTGCAACCGCAGTATTACTCGGTGGACAAGCATTACCTGGGACAGATACGTCGCAAAGCATCTGGATTACCATCGGCATTACTCTACTTAAAGTCACAGGCTTTATTGCATTCATGCTGATTATTGGTAAACGTCTTGTGCCAATGATTATGCAGTTTGTCGCACGTTTAGGTTCTCGTGAACTGTTCACACTGACTGTTGTGGCTGCTGCAGTATCCATTGCTTATGGCTCTTATGCCATATTTGGCGTATCAATGGCACTTGGCGCATTCTTTGCGGGTATGGTGGTAAAAGAATCTGACTTTAGTCACCGCGCGGAAGAAGAAACTCTCCCCTTACGTGAAATCTTCTCGATTCTATTTTTCGTTTCTGTCGGCATGCTGTTCGATCCAAGTATTTTGGTTGAAGAGCCGTTACGTATTTTAGCTGTTGTTGCCATTATCATGGTGGGTAAGACCTTAGCTGCTATGGCTCTGGTGCTATTCTTCCGCTATCCAATTAATACCGCCTTAACGGTAGGTGCAAGTTTGGCGCAAATTGGTGAGTTCTCCTTCATCTTGGCGACACTTGGCTTATCCCTCGGTTTACTCACACCTGATGCACAAAACCTGATTCTTGCAGGGGCACTGTTCTCGATTACCTTAAACTCGTTTGTGTTCTCTGCGATTGAGCCTGTGCAACGCTGGATTCGTGAGCGCTCGCATTTGGCCCGTATGTTAGAACGTAGTGGTGACCCACTGGCAATGTTGCCAGATGAGGTAGATCAAGCTTATCTACGCGATCAGGTGGTGATTATTGGCTATGGTGGTGTCGGCCGTCGTATCAGTGAAAACCTGATGGAGCAAAACATCAAAGTGGTGATTGCTGAAGAAAATCGTGAAATTGTTGAAAAACTACGTAGCCAAGGCATTGCGGCGGTCAGTGGTGAAGCGACTGAACCCAATGTATTGATTCAGGCACATATTCAACATGCCCGTTTGTTAGTCATTTCACCAATGGATATTTTAGATATTCATCGTATCGTGGACATTTCAAAACAGCTAAATCCTGAAATTCAGGTCCTTATTTGCGCAGAGAGTAAAGAAGAAGCTGTGGTGATACGCGAAGAAAATATTGGTGAAGTGTTCTATGCCAAAGAAGAAATGGCAAAAAATATGAGCCATCATATTCTCAGTCAAATCGAACTGGCGCATCAATCCGAAGCCCACTAAATATGTTCAAAAATAAAAAAGCGTACTTAAAGTACGCTTTTTTATTTTGTGAGATTAACTCAAGTGTTGAGGTTGCTCATCGACGACTTCGGCCTGCCACTCATTCATCTGCTTTTCTAACAGACCAAACAAAGCCGCTTGAATCATGTGCTGTGCGACAGTTGCTGTTTGATCGCCAAGTATGGCTTTGACCTCATCACTAAACTGTATCTTAACTAAAGGCTCATTTTCAGAACCCGCATTGCGCAAAGCCAGCTCACCACCCTCGAGTTGGACCAACTCAAGAACTGCTTCTTGATTACCAAATAATTCTTTTAACTGTTGCATTGACATAAATTTTCTCCATGCTTCAACATGGTGGCAAAGTATTTTGCGCTCACGTCTTATTTATATAAGTACTGTTGGCATAGATTTCAAGTCGCTTTAAACATTCGACTTAGAACTCAACCATTTCATTACGGAAACCATCAATTAAATGACTCAATTCACGATGCCACTCACGTAAAATTTTGGCATCGGGCAACCAAGCCTGCGGGCTTTGAGTGACCTTGATGATCAGATTTGAGGACGTCTCATTTTCAGGTTCAGGTGCTGTTGGCTCAGGCGCATATTGACACATACGGTACGCACGCTTTAATTCTGCCACAAAACCATCTTTAGCCAATTGCTGCAAAACTAGAACCTCAGGTGAAACCTGCCCTTTATCTGCCATATGCTCTTCAATCGATTTAAAGGTCGGCTGTAAATCATTGAGACGGTAATAACGCACCAGTTCCTGCAAGAAAGCTAAAAGTGCACCATGCAAATGGAAAACCGCAGCTTCGCGATAAGCCTGTGCCTGCTGAACATGCTCAGTTTGCTCCGCTTGTTGACATGCAAGACGAGCAAAATACAGTTTTTGATTGGTACGATCTGCATGATAACGAGCAACACGGGACATAATATTTTCCTTCAAGATCCTTTCGCTTGGTTTAGGGACTATTGAGATTACACCTTACGAGCAATAACGCTGATTGAGCTGCGATCAAAGCAGTGCTTTACTCTTGCTCAGGGATACAGCTGAAATATCAATAGACCCTACCTAAGATTAAATGCTTTAATGATAAAATCAATATCTTTTGAGCCTACCCATGCGTCATATTCAACAAGCCATACTGAGCTTAATATGCTGTATGGTCATCCCAACCACCTATAGCTGTGAGCCAGCAGGATTAGACTGGGAAAAGCTCTATGCAGATTATGATGTAAACCATGATCAAATGATCGATCAAAATGAATGGAAAAAACTGATCCATTTACGAGGCCAACCCGTTGCTTGGCAAAAACAGGTCCTCACAATTGATTCCAAAAGAATAAAAATCTTTAAAGCCTTAGATCTTAATCACAATGGTCTGATCGACCAGCAAGAAATGATTAATATCTATCAATATTTTTCGAACCCTTGTCAGGGCTGGGGTTCAACTTGGGGTAAATAACGGTAGGATATAAGTTATCCAATGTCCAACTCAAGCAGATAGAGTTTTCGTTTGGCAATGATTTGAATCGGTGGATCAATCGGACGAATATTACCAATAACCCAAGCAAAATATCCTTCAGCCCAATACGTTGCACAAGCTGCGTCAACTTCATCAGATCGCCATGGATGCACTGATTCAATATCCACCAATGCAACTGCAAAACCAACCTCTTTATCCCCATCACTCAAAAGAAAGTTTTGATTCTCTACAATTATCAAATCTTTCAATGGCAACATTTCAGGTTGCCATGAGCGAACTTCAAGAGTTTTTATTTTCTTCGCTATTCGCTCAGCATTTGGTGCAACAATTGATAAAGCAGTATATTGCTTTAACATTGATAATTAAGCTTTATCATCCGCAGCTTTGACACGAATGCCTTGGCTTTTTACTTTCAAGGTGTTTAAACCTTTAATTGCTTTAATCGCCTCACGTGGATTTGGCATTTCAACAAAACCAAAACCTTTCGATTTCCCCGTTGCTTCGTCTTTGACCACGATACAAGACTCAACTTTTCCATATGCTTTGAATAAGTCGAGAATTTCCGCATCAGTCACATTACGGTCTAAATTACGAACTAAAATTTTCATGCTAAAACCTAAAAGATGATTCATTGTAGAATCAATGAATCAAAAGAAATTGAATCTGCCTAGTTTAATCGAAATCAATCCCAAAACCTAAATTGATTGTGGTAGCACGAGAACGATTGCTTTGACCATAGCCACGTGGAATATCTCGATGAATCTGAACATCGACTAAATGTTGAGGTAAATCATTGAGGAAGTAACTTTCTATTTTTCTTCCTAGCTCATCATATTGATCTTGTGACCATAAATTTAAATTCTGTTTGGTCAAAATCAATTCATCTTCTGCTCGTGTTAAGGCCACATACAGCACACGACGCTCCTCCTCCACATCATCAAAATCGCCTTGTGCGCGTGCATGAGGATATTGATTCGGAGAAACATGTGGGACATAACAGACTTTTTGTTCAGCACCCTTAGCTGAATGGATGGTAATCAGCGTCACTAAATCTTGGTCAGGCGTTTTATCAATTTCTGAGATAGAAATTGGATCAAGTACATATTCCTCTAAGAACTCCCCAAGAGCACTGTGTTTACGTGCCAATTGCTTGACCAAATCAAAGTCTTTAACGCGGCGTGACCAATCTTTCGTTTTATAATTATTTTCTAGCTGTTCATTTAGCGCATCCAGTGCGAGGCCAATACAAGCTTCAACATGCTGTTGCAATACATCCAGTTGCATCAAAATTAAAATCGCCTGTTGTGGTACTTTTCCATGCCGCTCTAAACGTTGGCAACGGGCTTCGATATCAGGCAGTTGAATCAGCTCTTGCGCCAATTTACTAGCACCCACATCGCCCACGCCATCCCAAAGCGTCAGGAAACGCATCCAGGCTAAATCATCTTGTGGGTTAACACTGACCCGAAGTAAGCTCAATACGTCTTTAACATGTGCAGACTCAAGCAGTTTTACCCCACCAACAAAACGATAAGGGATATTGGCTGCAATCAAAGCACCTTCCAAATAACGCCCACTAAAACCTGAGCGCAGCAACACCATATGTTCTGCCCATGCCGCACCTTGCATATGACGGCGACTCAAATCCTGAATAATCCAGTTGGCTTCTTCAAACTCATTGCTCAAGATATGCAGTTGTGGCTTTAAACCTTTGCCCCGATAAGCCTGTAGATGCTTGTCATATTCAATTTGGCTCTGCTCCAGCAGCCAATTGGATAGATTTAAAATACCTTGGGTCGAACGATAATTCATTTCCAAAGTCAGTACTTCAGCATCGGGTACACGTTCTTTAAAATGATGGATATTTTCAAAATCTGCGCCACGAAAACCATAGATCGACTGTGCATCATCCCCTACGCAAAATAGTTTCACCTTGCCAACTAAAGGCTGAAGCAAAGCCCATTGCAGCGGATTGGTATCCTGCATTTCATCAACCAATAAGGCGGAACAAAAACCAGTGACCCATTGCACTAGCTCTGGTGAACTTTGCAAATGCACGGCAACAATAGATAGGATGTCATCATAATCCAGAAAATTACGCTCTTGTTTGCGTTGCTCATAGGCTTTCATCAATTCAGCAATTTGAGCTTTATACTCAACCGCTTGGGGTAGCTGCTCAACCAATGCATCTGACAATTTGGTTTTGGTATTCCGTGCATAAGAATACAGATCGCACAACTCCACAGCTTTCGGCAACACATTGCCCTTATCTTTACCACGCAATAAGCGAAACATCAGCAACTGATCATCTCGATCAATAATACTGAATTGGCTCAGCCCAAAAGCACGTGGATTACGGCGCAATAGATACATACAAAATGTATGAAAGGTTGATGCACGTAAACCCTTGGCCTGTACACCCATATGCTGTTCAACACGCGTTACGATCTCACTTGCTGAACGTCGGGTAAAGGTCAGAATCTGAATTTGTTGTGCAGCTAAACCCTGATCAATTAAGTATGCTGCTCTTGCCACGATGGTTTTGGTTTTACCACAACCAGCTCCTGCCAAGACTAGACAATTTTGTGCTGTCGTTGTGGCTGCTTGTTTTTGTTGTGGATTCAGTTCATCAATTAGCTTGGCAAGCGTCATACAATTGGTCAGTTAGAAATGAACTGCTATTTTAACAGACTAAAGCAGTCGAGATGTTTTCTGCTACAAAAACAAAAAGAGCATGTGTATTACATGCTCTTAGTTTTAACTTGATCGCTTAAACTGTGGTTGAGCTATGTGGTAACTGTTTAATTGCACCAGCAAAAGTTAAATAATTAATCCCTTGGAACAAAATATCAATCGCAAGGAACATCCCTAAGACCCAGAACGGTGAATCAGGTGATGAAAGAATGAGAATACCTGTGAGCAAGGTTAATATGCCAGAAAAGAGTACCCACCCCCAGCCTGAAATTGGTCGTAGAATAAAGGCATTTACGCTACGAATAATCCCCGCAATAATTAATGCAATCGCCAAGAAACTGGTGAGCACCACCGCGGTAATCACAGGCGTAGTAAAAGCAAAGTAACCCGCTGCCAAATACAGCGCACCAAACAAGGCCCACAACCAACGTGTACCCCCTTTAAACACCATAAATGCGGCAACAAAATGCAAGATACCACCCAACATCATCAACACACCGAACAACAACACGGCAGATAATGTTGCAAATGGTAAAGCTGCTAAAAGAACAAGACCAAAAATAACCAATAACACGCCCAATAACAGATACCATTTACGATCAGCGTGTAGCTGATTGCGAATCAGATCGTTACCCACTGTTTTCATCATTATTTACTCTTTTATCATCAATGTTATATCTACATTTTGAGCGAATTTTCCGCTCAGTTCTGTATAAGGCATGTTGATAATTAATGATTTAATGTCAGGAAAACTCATATTTTATTCGGTCATTCTCTATCTAGGCCATGATTCTAATCACCAACGGCCATCTCTGGATAAGTCGAAACTTATCCACAATTTATTTGATCCAGCCTATTTCTTGGGCAGTAAGTACACTGATTACCGTCTGCTCTAAATCGTTTGGCATTTTACTTTTGTGTTCCGATAGAGGAATACGTCCTCCCATAATTTCAGCTTCAGTTTGTGGATAGAGCGGCTGTTTATCTGCCTGTGCATAGCCAATCGGAAAAATAGGTTCACCATTGGCTAAGTTATATTTATCGGTCGCGCCAAAACCATGCAATAACTCATGTACCAATACCACATTGTTCTGTTCTGCCTGTTTTGCTGATGCAAATAAATTGACCGAACCAATGCGTCCGCGCTCCAAGGCAGTCGAGTGTTTTAACTCACGTGTTTGCTTCGGGTCATAGAAATTCAGATATAGAGTTAAACTCGGTGAACCATCTGAGGATTGATGCTGCTTCCATGCATAAAAACGAAATTTTAGACTCCACAGAATATTATTCAGAATACTCGGCTGTTCAGACATCTTCGGTGGTGATTGTTGCAATTCCCGTCCGATTTGAACCATAAAGTAGCTGTTTTGCCCTCGATATTGCTGGCTATTTTTTTCTAGATACTGCTTCACCTCAGCAAAATCATCTTGCTGCAATTGTTGAATATACTGCTGTGTTGTAGGCAACCCATCGGCATTAATCGGATGCAACAGCACATTAATCGGCTGATTCCAATCCTGATTTTGATCACGATAAGCATTGATCGCAACAATTAACAATACCAGCAATAAACATGCAACTCGGATGTTTTTCCACATGAACTTCTTCCCTAGCCAAAAGTCATTATTGTTTTTCTTTATGCTATAAAAAATGCCAGCAATCGCTAGCATTTTTTTAAACTTGAATGTTTAAGCTTCTACCCATTTTCCGTCTTGGAAAACCAGACTCCACTTGGTTTGCTTGCCTTCAGCAGTCTCAGAACCTACATACTGTGCTTGGTTCTTACGGCTGAATTTCACTACCGTTGGATTGCCTTCAGGATCGACATCCGGAGCTTCTAACAAGAACTGGTATTTCGGATCAAGCTGCTCAGCCACACTGCGTAATTCAGCCACTTTCGGTGCGCGCGTTTCACGAATTTTCGGGAATTTGCTGGCTGCTAAGAACAGACCTGCTGCACCATCACGTAACACGAAGAAATCATCATGCTTGGCTGAACGTAAGTGTTCCATTTTAATTGGATCAACACGCGGTGGCGCTGGTTGACCGCTCTTTAATACTTTACGGGTATTGTCACAACTTGAGCAGGCAAAGTAAGGTCCAAAACGACCTGTCTTTAACTGCATTTCACCATCACATTTATCACATGGAATGGTTGGACCATCATAGCCCTTGATCTTGAATTCGCCTTCTTCGACTTCGTAACCATCACAATCTGGGTTATTACCACAAACATGCAATTTACGACCACCATCGACCACATAGCTGTCCATTGCTGTACCGCATTTAGGACAACGGTGTTTCGACATCAAATCTGCTGTTTCAGCACCATCATCATCCGACAATGCCGCCAAAGACTCGACTGGTGTTAAGTTGAGTGTGCCTTTACAACGCTCTTTCGGTGGCAGGTTATAACCTGAACATCCCAAGAATACACCCGTTGTTCCGGTACGAACTTGCATTGGACGCGAACATTCAGGACAAGAGACATCGGCAACTTCGACTGGCTGATTACGGCGCATGCCGCTTTCACCCTGTGCATTGGTCAAACGTTTCTTAAAATCACCATAGAAAGTATCCAGTAACTCTTTCCAGTTACGCTCACCCATTGCAACACGGTCTAATTGACCTTCTAAATCTGCGGTAAAGGCATAATTCATCAGGTTATTAAAACTTTCATCCAAACGGTCTGTAACAATCTCTCCCATCTTCTCTGCAAAGAGACGGCGGTTTTCCAGTTTTACATAACCACGTTCTTGAATAGTTGAAATAATCGCAGCATAAGTCGATGGACGACCAATCCCTTTCTTCTCTAATTCTTTCACCAAAGACGCTTCGGTAAAGCGTGCAGGTGGCTTGGTAAAATGCTGACTCGGATCAAGTTTTTCTAACTTAAGTACTTCGCCAACTTTCACCGCAGGCAATAAAATATCATCATCAGATTTATTGGCACCACGAACACGGGTAAAACCATCAAATACCAGCGTACGGCCTTTCGCCTTTAACTCAACATTTGACGCTTCAACAGTCAAGGTCGAAGATAAATATTCTGCTGGTGTCATTTGACAGGCAACAAATTGACGCCAAATCAAATCATATAAACGCTGTGCATCACGCTCTACGCCCGCCAGTTTATCGCCAGTCAAACCAACATCGGATGGACGGATTGCTTCGTGGGCTTCTTGCGCACCCGCTTTATTGCCATAGCGATTTGGCTTGGCAGGGACATATTTTTCACCAAAATTTTGTTGAATATGGTTACGCACCATATTCACAGCGTCATCACTCAAAAAGGTTGAGTCTGTACGCATATAGGTAATAAAACCACCTTCATACAAACGCTGCGCCAGCATCATGGTTTTCTTTACAGAGAAACCTAAACGCGTACTCGCTGCTTGTTGTAAGGTTGAAGTGATATACGGAGCGCTCGGATTAACTTTAGTTGGTTTATCTTCGCGTAGTGCAACTTTATATTCAGCATCTTTTAATACGCTGAGTAAGGCATCAGTTTCGGCTTTATTTTTAAGTTTAAGTGTTTTACCTGCTTGCTTAACCGCTTCTAGGCGAATGTCTTCTTTCTTGGAAATGGTATCTGCAAAAACTTGCCAGTATTCTTCTGGAATAAATGCACGGATTTCACGTTCGCGTTCAACCACCAGTTTCACAGCAACTGACTGCACGCGACCTGCCGATAAACCACGGGCAATCTTTTCCCATAGTAATGGCGACACCATAAAGCCCACCACACGGTCGAGGAAACGACGCGCCTGTTGAGCATTAACACGGTTTAAATCAAGTCGTGTTGGCTGTTTAAATGCTTCTTGAATGGCATTCTTGGTAATTTCGTTAAAGACCACACGATGGTAGCGACTATCATCCCCGCCAATTACTTCTCTTAAATGCCAAGCAATTGCTTCCCCTTCTCTATCCAAATCCGTTGCGAGATAGATAGCATCTGCATCTTTGGCGAGTTTTTTTAGTTCGGCAACCACATGTTCTTTGCCTGGGAGTACTTCATAGTGTGCAATCCAATCATGCTCTGGATCGACACCCATACGATTGATCAGTGCAGACTGTGCTTTTTCGGCTTTCTGTTGGTCCGTTAATTTGGCACGGGTTGCGGGCTTCTTTTCAGTGGATTTCGCCCCGCCTCCTGTCGGTAAATCACGCACATGACCGACAGATGACTTCACCACATATTGTGAACCTAAATATTTATTAATTGTTTTCGCTTTTGCAGGCGACTCCACAATCACTAAGGCACGTTTCTTTGCAGCAGATGCGGAAGCTGCTGTGCTTTCTGAAGCAGAGCGTGGAGTATTCGCCATAATAAATCGTTTTTCCTATGATCAATCAGAGAGTTAGCGCTGTGCTAAATCATGTAAATAAGTTTTTATCTGTTCAAGCTGTGTGGCTCTTAGGTCAGTTTCTTCATCCCAATACAGTCCGACACAGTTTGCCTGCATATCAATAGCATAAACTCCTTTTAATGCAATGGTTAAATCATTAAATTTCTGATCCCCTTGCACAACCTGAAGCTTGCCATCTACCACCCGCGCGCGCATTAACGCCAAACGAGCATCTGGAATCAGCACACTGTAATAAGCCACCATACTGGCACGTTTTTCCGATGCCATTGGAATCTTGGTCCATTCTGGCGCAACGATTAAACGCGGATGCAATCCCATTTTGCGCGCCTGATCACGCATCATACCCAATGCCTTTTCTCGTGGACTGACACGCAAGCCAAAAATCGAGCCAAGTACAAACAGTACAATCGCAACCGTGATCCAAATTCCAATATTACTCATAAAGTAGTCCAAAACTTTCTTTTATTAGCGTTACATAAGTTGAATCCAAAAGGCAAGTTACAACGTAAAAAATAATCTTGTATTCAACAGTACCCTTTAAAGCCTCTATTTTCAGACTATCGAACACCTAAAATGCCAAATGCTTTTAACGCGCTTACTTTATTCGATCAGGGTTAATTTTCCGAATTGATCAAGATGTGCATCACCCCAATTCTTTAATGCAACAATAATCTGTTCCAGACTACGACCTAAATCAGTTAAACAATATTCAACTTTTGGAGGAACTTGCGGATAGACCTCTCGATGCAAAATGCCATCTTGTTCTAATTCGCGTAGCTGATTGGTCAGCATTCTCTGGGTAATACTCGGTACACGCTTACGAATTTCATTAAATCGTAAGGTGCCTTCATTAAATAAATGCCAGAGAATGACACATTTCCATTTTCCATCAATCAAACTGATCGCGGCTTCGACTGAACAGCCTGGGGAACAATCAAAACTCGAATGTCGCATTTTTGCCATTTTACAGTATCCTTTTTGACACTATGAGCGTTATTTGTCTGTAGTCACTAAAATTAAGCTTAAGTTATGCTGAGATTCCAATCAAGTGGAAGCAAAACCATGAAAGCTGTGGCATATCAAAAGGCAGGTGCAATTCGTTTAGACAATGCGCTTGTAGACATTGAGATCGACTCACCTATTGCACATGGACATGATTTACTCGTTCGTGTGCAAGCTGTTTCGGTCAATCCAGTCGATACCAAAATTCGGAACAATAAAAGTGCAGAAGATCAGCAATGGAAAATTCTGGGCTGGGATGCAGTGGGTGTCGTTGAGGCGATTGGCGAACACGTCACTCAATTTAAAATTGGTGACCACGTCTGGTATGCAGGTGCACTCAACCGACAAGGCAGTAATAGTGAATTACAATTGGTTGACGAGCGTATTGTCGGACATAAACCCAAGTCACTCGATGCTAGCGAAGCAGCAGCACTACCTTTAACCGCAATTACCGCATGGGAAATGCTGTTTGATCGATTACAAGTTCCTCGAGCTGCGGCTGAGAACACTTCGATCCTTGTCATTGGCGGTGCTGGAGGGGTGGGTTCAATCACCATTCAATTGCTCAAACAATTAACCAATTTAACCGTTATCAGTACCGCATCTCGACCAGAAACGTCTGAATGGGTAAAACAGTTGGGTGCTGATTATGTCCTAGACCATCGCCAAGCTTTAGCTCCACAAATTCAACAGCTTGGCTTAAATGCGCCTGTATATGTATTTTCAACCACGCAAACCGATCAGCACCTCGCTGATATTGCAGAACTGATCGCAGCACAAGGCCATTTCGGTTTAATTGATGACCCAGAGCAACTCGACATTAAGCCCTTTAAATCAAAGTCTGTTTCGGTTCACTGGGAGTTTATGTTCACACGCTCTATGTACCAGACTGAAGATATGATCCAACAGAGCCAACTTTTGAATCAAGTTGCAAGCTTAGTTGATGAAGGAAAGATTAAAACCACAGTGAGTCAGGTACTTTCGCCAATCAATGCCGAAAACCTAAAACGTGTACACCAACAAATCGAAAGTGGCACGACCAAAGGAAAAATTGTCCTGCATGGTTTTTAAATGCAATTATTCAGCCTAGATCTTGCAGTCATGCAACTTGGCATTGCTGCAAGATTTATTAATAATGCGGTGGTTTATCATTTATCGGATCAAAAGCTGCAATTCCTTCCGATAAATCTGAAGATTCAACTCGACGATATAAAAATTGCATTTGTTTTTTTAAATCAGCAATTTCCTGCGTTTGAATTGCGAGTTGCTGATTCAATTGTTCAACTAAATCATCTAAAAATGCAATTCGGACTTGCAAATCTTCAATGGGTGCGGAGAATGACGCGTGATTATCAAAATTTTGTGGTTTAGTCATTTCAGACCTCATCTGAACTTTTAGGAAACATTATGGCCTATATTACTTTAAGGGATGTCCATCTCGCATTTGGCGGACCTGCCTTACTCGACGGCGCGAACTTCAACCTAGAACGTGGCGAGCGAGTCTGTTTAATTGGTCGTAATGGAGAAGGTAAGTCTACTTTATTAAAACTGATTGAGGGAAGCTTGTTACCAGATAACGGTGAAGTTTCAATTCAAAATGGTTTAACTGTTTCAATGTTAGCCCAAGACGTCCCTATGGACTCAGGCAAAGTTGCAGACATCGTTGCCGATGGTGCAGGCGAAGCGTCTATTGTATTGAAAGAATACCATGAAGCCAGTGATGCCTGCGTATTGGGTGATATGGAAGCTTGCGACCGCATGGGCATGCTACAGCACAAACTCGATCAGTTGGATGGTTGGGCATTAGAAAACAAGGTCAACTCGATTCTCAGTAAAATGGGGCTTGATCCTAATGCTGATCTAGCGGATTTATCGGGTGGTCGTAAACGTCGTGTGTTATTGGCACGTGCTCTACTCACTCAACCTGATGTATTGTTACTCGACGAACCTACCAACCATTTAGATGTTGAAAGTATCGAATGGTTAGAAAAGTTTTTATTGGATCAAAATAACCTGACCCTGCTGTTTATTTCGCATGACCGTTCATTTGTTGACAGCATTGCGACCCGTATTGTTGAGCTTGATCGTGGTATTTTGCGTAGCTACGAAGGTAACTATTCTCGCTATCTCGATCTCAAAGCACAACAAATGGAAGCAGAAGAAAAACAAAATGCTTTATTTGATAAAAAGTTAGCTGAAGAAGAAGCCTGGATTCGTCAAGGCATTAAAGCACGCCGTACTCGTAACGAAGGTCGTGTCCGTGCGTTGCAAGACTTACGTGAACAATCTAAAGCACGTCGTTCACAACAGGGCAAAGTCAGTATGGCAACGCAAGAAGCCAATCGCTCTGGTAAGCTGGTATTTGAAATTGAAAATCTCAGCGTCAGCTATGGCCAACAACCACTGATCAAAGATTTCTCTGCTATCGTGCTACGCGGTGATCGTATTGGTTTGGTCGGTGACAACGGTGTCGGTAAAACCACTTTGATTAAAGCGATTTTAGGTGAGATTGAGCACGGTGGTTCTGTGAAAACCGGTACTCAACTCGAAGTTGCTTATTTTGACCAATTGCGTAATGCCTTAGACCTTGAAAAAACCGTCATGGCCAACGTTTCAGAAGGTTCTGATTTTGTTGATGTGAATGGTAACCGCCGTCATATTTATAGTTATCTGCAAGACTTTTTATTCTCGCCAGAACGTGCGCGTACCCCAGTTAAAGCCCTATCTGGTGGTGAGAGAAACCGTATCTTATTGGCAAAATTATTGCTCAAACCATCGAATTTAATCGTGATGGATGAGCCAACCAATGACTTGGATATGGTGACACTTGAGCTGCTTGAGGAAATGCTGTCTGACTATAAAGGTACGTTGCTGTTGATCTCGCATGACCGTGCCTTTATGGACAATGTCGTGACTTCGACATGGGTATTCGATGGTAAAGGTAACATTGATGAATACATCGGTGGCTATCAAGACTATCTGGAACAGCGCCCAGATCAAAAGGTGGTTGATCAGAAAAGTGATGTAAAAAAAGCGCAAGCCAAAGCAGAAGCGGCTGCAGCACCTAAAAAAGTAAAACTCAGTTATAAAGACCAGCGTGAGCTTGAACAATTGCCTGCTGAGATTGAAAAACTGGAAACCGAACAAACAGAATTGTCAGAAAAATTAGCTGATGGTTCTTGGTTTGTTTCAGATGCCAATGCAGCAACTGCAGCCAGCCAACGCCTAGCAGAAATTGAAGAAGTATTGCTAGAAAAATTGGAACGCTGGGACATTTTAGAAAATATGTCTAAAGGCAACTAAGTTGATTGAGCATTTATCCTTTCGAGGGTAAATGCTTTACTTCATCCAATTGAATTTATAGCAAATCAAAATCTTGTTGCAGTGATTGGTAAATATTAAAATTTTCATCATCAAAACAAATAAAAACAACCTGTTGTACACATATTCCCTTACTTAGTTGTTCAGCAATGGTCTTTAACGCGATCTGTGCAGCAAGCTGTTTCGGAAAGCGATAAATCCCCGTTGAAATATTGGGAAATGCAAGGCTTTGTAGTTTCATCTCTTCTGCTAATTTAAAACTATTGCGATAGGCACTTTCCAATAGTCTCTCTTCCTTATGCTGCCCATCTACCCAAGTCGGTCCAACCGTATGGATGACATATTTAGCAGGCAGATTTCCAGCCGTGGTCATGACCGCTTCGCCAACCGCACAACCACCTTGCTTGGCACGGATCTTTTGACAATCTGCCAAAATCGCTGCGCCACCACGACGATGAATCGCACCATCTACACCTCCACCACCTAATAGTGAAGTATTGGCTGCATTAACAATTGCATCTACCTCGATTTGGGTAATATCCCCTTTGATTATTCTGATACTTTTCAAAAGACTCCCCTTCTCAGTGTGTTATATAAGAGATCGTGAACGATAAAAACAGCTTTAGTTTTATTTTACATTTAAAGTTGCCAAACTCACTTCATGTTACACTGCTCTGAAATTCAACGTTATTCTCTTTACTAAGTTTATGAGTCAAAATCAGTCTTATATCCCTGGCGAATTTCAATGGAAATTTCTATTACCCAAATACTGGAAAATTTGGATCGCCATTCTCTTTCTTATGCTATTGGCCATTCTCCCGTGGGCTATTCAATGGCGATTGGCACATGGTCTAGCCGCTTTATGTTGGCAATTGCTCAAATCACGCCGTAAAACCACACTTCGAAATTTAGAGTTGTGTTTTCCAGAGTGGTCTCCTGCCGAGGTTGAAGCACAAGCCAAACAAGTTTTCGTGGATATGATGCTTGGTGTATTTGAAACCCTCAATGCTTGGTACTGCCCCAAATGGTTTAAAGGCCGCCATAGTATTGAAGGCTTAGAACATATCACCGATGCAAAAGCACAAGGTAAAGGCGTATTATTACTCGGGACCCACAGTACCTTACTGGATGCAGGCGGTTATATCTGTTCTCAATATTTTGAACCCGATGTGGTGTATCGCCCACAAAACAATCCGCTGTTGGATATGCTGATTTATCGCTGTCGTGCCACCATTTATCAACATCAAATTGACCATGATGACATGCGAGGTTTGATTCGTCGCCTAAAAGACGGTGGTGCAATTTGGTATAGTCCAGATCAAGATTTTGGTTTAAAACAAGGTGTGATGGCTCCATTCTTTGGTGTTCCTGCTGCAACCGTCACTGCACATCGCCGTTTACTCAAAATTTCGAAAGCTGTCGCGATTCCATTATATTTCTACCGTTATGGCGATGTTCGCAATCCACAATATAAAGTGCTGATTGAACCAATTGTGGACAATATGCCAAGTGAAGATGAGGTAAGTGATGCGATCCGAGTGAATCAGATTATTGAAGCTCAACTTCGTATCGCACCTACGCAATGGATGTGGTTCCACCGTCGTTTTAAAACCCGTGCTGAAGGTTACGACAAAATTTATTAAGCTAAAAAAGCCGCCTCATGAATCAATGAAGCGGCTTTTTCTAAAGCAATAACCACAATTAATTCGGGAAAATTACCCCAGTACTTAAATCAAAATAAGTAGGGGTGTTGCTATACACCGAACCCAATTTAACATTAATGAACCAACCCAAGTTACCTTGATCTTGTAAACGGTTTTGAATTTCGCTCGGTAAATCCAATTTATAAATCGCATCTTCTTTAAAGACTTTTGATTCAATGCTGGCTGTGTTTTCACTATCGCGTTCAAATAAATAGCCTTGTTGTAACACACCAAATCCAATCGAATTATCTTTATCAATCAAATGATAACCTTCTGCAGCTTGCTGTTTTAGCAACGCATCTAGTTTGGTTGGATTATCCTCAAAGAATCCTGCTTCCGTTTTTGGCATGTCAAAATAACGATAGCTATAGGTCCCATTATGGGCGCTGCTATTTACACAAGTTGGGATGTAATACATATCATTCTTGGTACCATTGGTTGTGAAGTCTTCACCCGCAGAGATTAATTTACAGCCTTGTGCGCCGAGCTCATTAAATGCAGCAAGAATACTTGCTCTGGTTTTATTGGTTAAAAAGCGATTGTCATAAGTATAGGTTGCTGGTTTCTTATCATTTTTCACAAATAAATATTTATAGGTATTGCTTGGATCCTCTCTCAAGAACGACTTATAAATAAAGCCAGACTCACCTTGCTTTTTCATTTCAGCTAATTTGAGCACATATCTATTTGCAATCACATTGGTGGTGATATCAGCAATTTTATAGCTATAGGTATCGGTTGAAGCATTATTTTTTACATATAAGTTTTTAGGTTCAGGGAAATCACTATTGGCTTTTTTTACATCCAATGATGTACCCGCCAAGGCAAAACCTTGACTACCCTGCTCATTGGCTTGCGCCAAGAAATTGGCCCAAGACGCTTGATTATCGAGTAGACGATAACTTGCTGTTGCTTTACTCACAGTCGGTTTTAATAAGCTATAACCTTCGACATTGGTACGGGTATAACAAGTGACAACTTTAGATGGATCGACTGAATCCATATAAGTTTGAATATCTTTGATATTCGCTGTTTCACTCACTGCACACATGCCATCACCTTTAAAGGCATAAGCTGAAGCAATTCCATTTGGTCGATAGCGATCACTATATTTCACTCGATTTGCCGTGGTTGTACCGCTGGTTTCAGTCGCTGCAATCTCGCTAATCAGTGCATCATCCGATGAAACATCGTAATTTTTAATGACTGCACCAGTACAATCCTCTTTTTCAAATTGACGGGTTTCAATGGTAAAGCGAACGCTGTTTTCGGACGCTTTATGTACTGTTAAATTGGTTCGTGCTCCCTTATGGCAGAATCCACCCAACCATGAACCCACAAAACGATCAGCCACGACTGGAGTTGGTGTAGGAGTCGGGGTGGGTGTTGGAGTCGGGGTAGGTGTTGGGGTCGGTGTTGAATCTGAATCATTATCAGATCCACAGCCCACCAAGATTGCGCAAGTTACGCTAAGTGCTAGTTGAGTCCATATATTTTTCATTGCATCACCCTCTGTGTGATTTTTTCACATATTTGTGTATGTGAAAATTTAACACTTTTATGCTTGAGTGCAAATATGTTTATGCGTAAATTAATAACGAAAGGTCAAAATCATTTTTTATTGATGGTTGGAAGGTATGGATGCTCAAGAAAACTTAGCAAGACAATTCAATGCTTTACCGAAAGAATGGCAGGCATGGTTAGAGGAAAATTTAGAGCGCGGTTGTGCTCCCATTGATTTAGCCAATATTCTGTTGCGTGAAGGTTTAATTGACCTAAATAAAGATTTTTCTGCTCCGATATACGCTGAAGAGCAACACTACCGAGAACTTGAACAGGCAGCAGCCACAAAACAAACCCAACTCAGCAGTACATTTACACCAGAACAAAAAAAATGGTTAGCGCAGGCGATTTTAGATGGATCTAATAAAGCTTATATTTATCAATCATTAAAAAAAGAAGGCTTGAGTGAAATGGATATTGCATTCGAATGGGTACAGTTAAAGCAACATCCTTATTTTCAAATCGCCGAAGAGCAGCACTTCCTGCTCAAAAAACGTAATTGGCTGCTGCATACTTTAGATCGTTTTGCCCGTTTAAATCCTGAATATCAGCAGATTAAGCGAATTTCAAAACCTGATTTTGCAGATTTTATCCAACAGTATTACAGCCGAAATTTACCTGTAATTTTGACCGATGCCGTCCAACATTGGCCAGCTCTGCAAAAATGGTCACCGCAATATTTCAAACAAATCGTGGGTACCAAAGAAATTGAAGTGCAATTCAATCGTGAGCGAGATCCCTTATTCGAACGCAACTCAATCCAGCATAAGACCAAAATGCGAATGAATGATTTCGTCGATTTAATCGAACAGACTCAGCACTCCAATAATTTTTATATGACAGCGAACAATGCCAAAGCCTGCCAATCCAGTCTGGCTGCATTATTTCAAGATATTGATCATTTTCATGACTATACGGATCACGCCCAAGTCTATGATCGTAGCTTCATCTGGTTTGGCCCTAAAGGTGCCTTTACCCCCTTACACCATGATTTGACCAATAACTTTTTAGTACAAATTTATGGACGGAAAAAAGTAACCCTGATCCCTGCGTTACAAACACCGCATCTCTATAATGATGTTGCGGTATTTAGTAAAATTGCCGATCCTCACTGTCCCAATGTACTTGAATCATTTCCAGACTTTGCTCAAAGCAGTAAACTCGAATGCATTCTCAATGAAGGTGAAGCCTTGTTTATCCCTCTCGGCTGGTGGCATTGTGTCGAGAGTTTAGATATTTCCATGAGTGTCTCTTTTACTCATTTTAATATCGACAATAGCGGGGCAGCGTCCTTCCCCACCCCAACTTACGCTTAAATTAATTTATATCGAATCCATTGTTAAGGTGATTGAATGGTAAAACCAACAGAACGAGTCACGATAAGCAGCGAACAATCTGGGCTTAATCTACAAGGCGTGATTCCACAAGATGCGGAAACAACATTGGAAAGTATCTTTCCAATGATGCAGCATATTGCACGTTGGCTGATTCATTCGGGTGTTGGCTATACAGATTTCGTTGCTGCACTTAAACCTATTTTTTATCAACAAGCATTAGTCGAATTAGAACGAATCCAACAGAATAAGACTGATTCAGCAGTAAGTTTGTTATCAGGACTGCATCGTAAAGATGTCAGTGCGTTTAGATTACAGGCCAATCAAACGGTCACTGAAGCTCCCAATTTTGCCATTAGCGTTCCTGCACGTGTTATTGCGCGTTGGATTGCGCTTGATCTGCCCCATCAAATCCCTATTTCTGGTGAAGAAAATAGCTTTGAAGCGCTGGTAAAGCATATTTCAACAGAAAAACATCCACGTTCAATCTTGTTTGAATTACAGCGTTTAGGTGTTGTTGAACAAACTGGGCAAAATGTCATTCTGCAACAAAATAGCTTTACCCCAGATAACCAGATGCAAGAAAGTAAAGCCCTATTTTCAGCCAATCTCAGTGATCATTTGGCTGCTGGCGTAGATAACTTTATTAGTGAAAAACCCTTTACCCATCTCGAACAAGCCGTACATGCGGAGAAATTAACCGCCCAATCGGTTGAAGCACTTCGACAGTTAAGTATCGAACTTTGGCAAGACATGGCAAAACAACTCTTAAATGCCGCGATCCAACATTGTGAACAAGACCAAGAAAAAGATGATGCAGATTATCAATTTCGATTTGGCGTTTATCAGTACGATAGTCAGATAAAACTACAAGTGCCTTATATTCTTAAGGATCAATAACAATGAGAAGCTTACTGCTACCCCTTGTTTCTCTAATCTCTATGGTTAACTTGACCGCTTGTGGAGAAAACTTTTCTGTCGCCAATGTCAGTCTTGGTGGAAGTGGATCTGGCACTCAGAAGCCACTTCCTGGTGGTGACACAGGGGGAATTTCAAACCCATCTACTGGCGATAAGGATGAAGTCTATGAGTATGTGGTCACTGTTCCACAGGAAACACAAGACACCTGTATGGGCATACAACGCAACATGCGCTTGATCGATTGGGAAACCAAACAGGCTTTGCAAATCGGTCAAATTCAACAGATTAACATCACACCATTACAAATTGAGATTAAAAACACCACACCGAATTATGTGTATCAACTGGTTCCACTATGCAGCCCGATTGAGTTTCAGCTTGACCAAACCCCTATGGCCTTTGGACAATCGTTAAGATGTGGCGCCGAACAAGATGAACTGCAACTACTTCGTCCATATGAAACCCGTACCTACGAACTGAGCTTAAGCTTTGCAGCAACTGAACTTCCGTTCATCGTAAGTTATAACGCCTTTTATCAGACAGAATTACCAAAAGCTGATACGGTATGGAAAAAATGTGATGCCGCAAAAATGGTCGTTCCTATTCATAAACGGCATGTTCCAAAAGTGATTGGAACAGAAGAGCCAATTGAAAGCGTCCCTGAAATCCCAAGTGGTGAAACAGCAGATTAAAATTTGACAGATATAAAAAAATTAAAACCCGAGTTCCGCATCCTGCAAAACTCGGGCAAATGAGGTTGTGCTTTCACAATATTCTTATTATCCTGCGTCCATCGCATGCATCATATCCATGATGACTTTTCCATCTCAGCGTTGCTATCCTTAATCGGAATTCCATTCCTGCTTCCCTGTGCTGATGTATTTAGAATAAACCTTTTGCCGATGTTGCACTATTCGTTGCAAACTTAAATCTATGTACGAAATAACGTACATTGATTAGCGAAACTTTAGAATCAACCATTTCTTTCTGCGCCCGCTCAAACCTGATTAACTTTCCAATTGCTGCTTATGTGGTTGTGCTAAAGAATCTGTCACCTGTTTCTCCTCTTGCTCTGCCTTTTCTATTCCGTCTTGTATTGCTTCTTGAGCATCTTGCTCATCTTCAGCCGTCTGTTCCAATGCCTGTTGCTGTTGTTCAAAAATACGGCCTGTTTGTAAAACCACATACACAGGAAAGTGATCTGAACCAATATGAGATAAGCGTTTCATTTCGACTAAACCAAAATCAGTACTATGAAAGATATGATCCAATGACCAACGTAATAATGGATAATCTGCATGGAAGGTATTCATAAAATAGCGACCTACTCGTGGATCAAGTAAACCACTAATCCGCTGGAATAAACGCGTTGTTCTCGACCAAGCCACATCATTCAAATCCCCCATAACAATGCAGCTCTGGTCCAAATCTTTAATTTGATCCCCAACAATTAATAACTCTGCATCCCTTAAAGTCGAGTCTTTGGCTTCGGTTGGGCTGGGTGGTTTGGGGTGCAAACAATACAGTTGAATCTGTACACCTGATGGTAAAGTCACAACCGTATGAATAGATGGAATCTCATCGCTCAGAATGAATTTAACCTCTGTATCATTGAGCGCTAAACGACTATACAAATGCATCCCATATAGATTGTCTAGAGGTACTGGGACACGAAATGGATAATCTTGTTCAATCTTACTCAACGCTTGTTGCCATGCAGTATCCGACTCAAGCGTAAGCACTAAATCAGGCTTTAGGGCCTCAATCTGTGCAAGTAATAGATGATATTTATGATTTGGTGTCAGGACATTTGCAACCAGTAGTGAAATTTGTTGCTCAGGCTTGGATTGTGCCTTTTTCACTTTCTGGACTTGTTTTCGCCATAACGGGGTATAAGGTAGAACCATTTTTAATTGATAGGCAACTGCAGCGACCAAACCTAGAAAAAGCAACTCTGTACTTAAGGTCCAGTCAGATAGACCAAATAACATCGCAACAAGTGTAATGATGCCCAGTGCTAAAATTTGTAATCTAGGAAAATCAGCACCCCGAATCCACCATTCATCTCTGGGAATCAAAGACCAAAATGAAAGCCATATCACCAGTACCGCACAAATCTGAATCCATATCATGTTCATTTTTCTCTTTGGAGTAGCATAGATTTACAATAAAGTTGCCGCTTTATCAATTTTCTATCTAATATAAACAAGTTATTCCACTCAATAAACGCACTGTTTTATTTCGGTAAAGCTTGCAGTTGTGGGCACTTTTGATACACTCAAACCCCTTTAAATTTTTTTACATACCGAGGCACAATGACATGAAAGTAGGTCTGGTCGGTTGGCGTGGGATGGTTGGTTCTGTCCTGATGCAACGTATGGTTGAAGAGAATGATTTTGCTCACATTGAGCCATTCTATTTCTCTACCAGTAATGCAGGTGGCGAAGCACCTTCATTTGGTGGTAAGACTGCCCCAGCACTTATGGATGCAACAGACATTAACAGTCTGAAGCAAATGGATGTCATTTTAACCTGCCAAGGTGGTGATTATACTTCTGAAGTTTTCCCAAAGCTTAAAGCTGAAGGTTGGGATGGCTACTGGATTGATGCTGCATCTACGCTGCGTATGGCTGATGATGCGATTATCGTTCTTGATCCAGTCAACTTAAATGTGATCAAAGATGGTTTGGTCAACGGTACTAAAACTTTCGTTGGCGGTAACTGTACCGTTTCCTTGATGTTGATGGGCTTAGGTTCACTATTCCAAAACAATTTAGTGGAATGGGCGACTTCAATGACTTATCAAGCAGCGTCTGGTGCAGGTGCGCAGAATATGCGTGAACTGATCACTGGCATGGGTTATTTGTATAACAATACCAAAACGTTATTGGATGACCCTAAATCTGCAATTCTTGATATTGACCGTCAAATTGCGGACTTGCAACGTGGTGAAGGCTTCCCTAAAGCAAACTTTGGCGTGCCATTGGCAGGTTCATTGATTCCTTATATCGATAAACAGCTTGAAAGCGGTCAATCGAAAGAAGAATGGAAAGGTCAGGTTGAAACCAACAAGATTTTAGGTAATCAACAGATCGTTCCAATTGATGGTCACTGTGTCCGTATTGGTGCAATGCGTTGCCACTCTCAAGCAATCACATTGAAATTGAAAAAAGATGTGCCACTTGATGAAATCGAAGACATGATTCGCAACTCTAGCCAATGGGCAAAAGTAGTTCCGAATACTCGTGAAGCATCGATGACTGATCTTACTCCTGTTGCAGTCACAGGAACTTTAACTGTTCCTGTTGGCCGTTTACGCAAGCTCAATATGGGTAAAGAATATCTTGGTGCATTCACTGTCGGTGATCAACTGCTTTGGGGTGCTGCTGAGCCATTACGCCGTATGCTTCGTATCTTGGTGGAATATAAGAACGCTTAAGCAAAAACGTCTAAAAATCAAAAGCCGATCACATTTGATCGGCTTTTTTATTGCGATGAAAGATGATTAATTTACAATTCATTTACATCACGGTAATGTATACTTTTTCCTGACTATAACATCACTTTTTCATGGATCGAGATGACTGTTTATAACAAATTAAAAATTGCCATTTTAGCCATATTTTCTTCGCAACATCTTTATGCGATTACACTTGATCCAGTACAAATCCAGTCTGCGCCTGGTGAATTACTTTATGCAGAAATGAGCTTCCATCAAGCCGATGTCAACTCTAAATTAGATGTCAGTTTGGCAACCCCAGAAGATTTATTGATGATAGGCGCTGCACATCAGCCGCCCTCAAGTCTTAATTTTTTTACGCGTCGTAATAATCAAGGTGAAGGTGTGATTGTGATCACTTCATCACGCCCAATGACCGATACGGAACTGAATATTATTTTAAAAATTCAGGAAGGTGGTGCATCTCATTTAAAACATATTCGCGAGCCGATGCGTCGGATTGCAAAAGTCCCTTCAGTTAAAAATGCAAATGAAAAATCACTGACACCTAAGTTTATTGTGAGTGAAAAAGACATCGCTTTAAACTTACCAGAAAGCACACGCTTTAATGTTGCAAACACAACTCCACAACCTCAGGGTTTAAAACAAGAAAAACTCCTCAATGCACCTTTCGCTCTTCCACCTGTATTAGAAACCTCAAAGTCAACTGTCACAGCAACTGCGAATGCCAGTGCTATTTCGGTTGCTCCAGCGGTTAAAGCAGGAACAATAGCGGCGACAACAGCTGTGCCGCAACCAACAACACCTGTTGCAGAGCAAGTTAAACCTCAACCTGAAACTGCTGCACTTAAACAAGAAACAACAGCTCAAGCAAGTTTGCCACCAACAGCGACCAAGAACAGCGAAGCACTTGAGACTGAGTTAAAAACTGCGGATTTGAAAACAGCCACAGTCAAAGAAAAAGCACAAAGTCAGGTTAAAGAAACTGTTCAATCTGCCAAGAAAAAAGCCCCAACAAGCCCATCATCAACACCAAACAATGAAAATAGCCAACAACATATAGTTCAACGTAATGAGTCGTTGTGGAGCATTGCACAACGTATTGCAGGACAAACACATCAACCTGTCTCTAAAGTCATGACTCAAATCAAAGCCCAAAATGAGCATGCTTTTATTGGAGGTAATGCCAATCGTCTTAGACAGGGCTCAAATTTAAACTTTAATCTCACTGCCATATCTACACAGCAGAATAAGAGTGCCAATCAAATTGCTGCACAAACCCAAGGCCCTGCAGCAGGAAAAGCCAAATATCGTTTACAACAAGCTGAAATGTCTTTAGTCGCAGAAAGTAATCAAGATTCCAGTACTGGAAGTGCCAAAAAAGACACATTACAGCAAAAAACCAGTGCCGACTTATCATTAAAAGTTATGACAGCACGAGAAAAAACCGTTACATTACAAAGAAACGTAACACAGTTAGAATTGGCACTACGTCAGAAGGAACAACGTATTCACCTGCTAAATGCTCGGCTTGCCGAACTCCAAGATCAGTTGAAAGCGCAACAGGACACTAAAAAGCCAACACGCTAGGTTGCGAGAATATTCTCATAAATTTGCATAAAAGCGGCTCTATCTTTAAGGGGTAAAGATCATGTCAACTATAATCATTGTACTGCTCGTCATTGTACTGATTGTAGCTATCGTTTTAAAAAAACGTGAAAGCAATCAAGCCAATACTGCACCTAAAAAAGGTGCAAGTAAAACGACAAAAAAAGCAGCGACAAGATCAACTTCGCGTACCAGTTTGGTTCGGGAAGAACAAGAATATGCCCCGCCAGCGACAACTGCCATTTCTGAGAGTTTGCGCCAAAAGCTTGAGCAACAAATTCAGAGTGGTAATTTTCAATCCGCTGAAGCTCAGATCAATCAAGCCTTAAAACAAGATAACTCTCAACATGAGCTTTATCTCTTTTTACTTGATCTGCATTTGAAGCAAAAAGATGATTTAGCAATTGATCAATTGATCAAACATATTCATGCCCTAAAACTTGAAGATATTGCACAAGCTGCTGAAGCAAAACGTCGAGAATACGAACAGAATAAACAACCTGACTCGATTGAATTTAACTCAGCGAGTCATGGTTTTCATCAAACCCACACACCAGCTGAACCGAATACGCAAAACAATACTGCCCATTTCGATGCTTTAGTTCAAACGCCAGCAGCACAGTCTTTCGATGACTTACAATCAGAATATGCTGCTCCTACGGAAGAAACCAAGCCAGCTGAACCTGTAACAGACGTACAACCTTTAGACTTCAACTTTTCTTTTGAGCAAAAACAAGCTGTCGAACCAGCACCCACTCCAGTTGAAGCACCTGAAGCTAAGGAACAGCAACCACTTGAGTTTTCTTTTAATTTAGATCCAAGTACATCTGTTCCAGTTGAAGAAACGAAAACAGAGCAAGCAACACCTGAGCTCGATTTTAATTTTTCAAACTTAGAAGTCGAATCAAACCAGACTAAAGAGCAAGCGCCTGTTGCAGATGTCGCACCAAGCTTAGATTTTAATTTTGAACCAACCTCAGCTAAAACAGTAGAACAAGCTCCAATTGAAACTACCGCATTTTCTTTTGAAGTGGCAGAACCTGTTGCGGCCGTTGAACCTAAAATTGAAGTTGCTGCGACACCTCATGTTGTAGTCAATGATCCTTTGGCGCAATCCTTCCCTGACCTACAACAACTTGATGAAGCACAGCTGAATTTAGAGCTTGCAGAACAGTATATTGAACTGGGCGCTTATGATTCAGCCCGTGAGTTGTTAAAAAACAATCCGTCATTTAATGCAGAGCAACAACAACGTTCAGAAAATTTACTGAATAAAATAGCTTCCTGAATTTGATCAGTCTAATATAAGCAGTCTCTCAGACTGCTTTTTTTATGATGAAAACAATCGCTTTAATTTATATGGGTGGGACGTTTGGTTGTATTGGTGAACCACTGATGCCAATGCCTGAACAGCAATTTTTACCTTTATTAAGTAAGGTGATTCCACCACATTTACAAGTCGAATGTTTTGCAGCCCCAAGCATTAAAGACAGTAGTGCATGTACAGCAACCGACTGGCTTGCACTGGTACAACAAATTCAACAACTACAATTAAAGGGTTTCCAGCATTTCGTCATTATTCATGGAACGGATACACTGAGTTATGCTGCGGCAACACTGGCACGTTTCTTAGGGCATTCCTGCCATGCCATCATTACAGGCAGCCAATATCCCTTACTCAACATTGAAGGCAACGACACTCGAGAATTTACTGATGCACTTGGCAATCTGTATTTAGCTATCGAACAAGTTCTAACTTTATCCAGTGGAGTCTATCTTGCCTTTCATCAGCAAGTTTTTCATGCTCAAACCACTCTAAAAGCGCATACCACAGAACTGGATGCATTTGTAGGCATCCAGGCTGAGCAAAGCTGCCCAACAACTTCAGATTATTTTGTGGTTCAAAATGAACATATAGAGCAGGCAGCACAACTCAGCATTCTCAATCTAATGCTGCAGCCAATCGCCAAAGAACAACTGGTTTTGCAATTAAAAAATAGTTTAAATAGCCCACCTGACTTTCTAATCCTACAAGGATTCGGGACAGGAAATATTGCAGTGAACGATGAAATGATTGACTTGTTTGATCGTTTATATCAGCAAAAATGCCTGCCAATTATCAGCACGCAAGTGACTTTCGGTCAGCTTGATCAACGTTATGCCATCAGCTCCTGGATTCAATCTGCTAAAGTTTTAGTCAATGATTGCCATAGCCATGCCGATTTATATGCAAAAGCATTGCAAATGTATTTAAAATACCCGACCCATGAACAATGGTTCGCGCATTGGCATCAACACTAATATTGAGGTTAGAACATGCAACGTTATGCAATTGGTATTGAATTTTGCGGTACTCAATACCGTGGTTGGCAAACCCAACAGGCTGGCGTTATCACTGTTCAGGAAACCATAGAAAAAGTACTCAGCACCATTGCTAATGAGACCATCATTTTGCATGGCGCAGGTCGAACTGACGCTGGTGTACATGCAACCAATATGGTGGCGCATTTCGATACCAACGCAATCCGCCCAGAACAAGGCTGGATTCGTGGTGCCAACAGTCAACTACCTAAAGATATTTCGATTCAGTGGATTAAATGCATGGATGAAAATTTCCATGCACGCTTTAAAGCAGTAGCACGTCGTTATCGTTATGTGGTGTATAACGCCCCGACTCGCCCTGCCTTATTGTATAAACAGGTGACACATCTTTATCAAACACTTGATGTAGAAAAAATGATTGCCGCTGCTGCAAAATTCGAGGGTACCCATAATTTTGAGACTTTCCGTGCTGCAGCCTGTCAGTCCAATCAACCTGTGCGCCATGTCAAACACTGTCACTTATTTGCACATGGCCGTTATCTGGTCTTAGACATTCAAGCAGATGGCTTCTTGCACCATATGGTGCGTAATATCATGGGCTGCCTGCTTGAGATTGGGCAAGGTATGTATGAGATTGATCATATCGATACCATGTTTGCAGCAGAAGACCGCACAGCCGCTGGCATTACCGCTCCACCTGATGGTTTATATTTTATCCAGTCGTATTATCCCGATGAGTTTGATTTACCACAGTTGCCATTAGGCCCACACTGGTTGAATTTGCCTGAATAACAAAAAGCCTTATCAATTGATAAGGCTTTTTCTGTAAGAGCAATTAGCGCTGTTTTCGCTTGCGGTATTCGACTGGTGTTTCATTGGTCCAGCGCTTAAAGGCACGATAAAAAGTACTTGGCTCAGAAAAACCTGTTAAATACACAATACGTTCTACGCTTTCATTGGTATTCGCCAAAAGCTTTTTTGCCAAACGACAACGATAATCTGAAAGAATTTGCTGGAAGCTGGTATTGGCTTCACTCAACTGTGTTCTTAAGCGACGAGGGGTAATATTTAACTGAGCAGCAACCGTTTCCAAGGTTGTTTCACCACTTTCCAAAGTCGAACCAATGGCTCGACGTACTTCACCCACCAAATCATAGCGCGCCAGTTCTTGTAATTTTTCAATTGCAAGCTGTTCATGTAATTGAAGTAGCTCTGGTTCAGCTTGCCATAATGGATAATCCAAAACAGCAACATCAAAATAAAGTCGTGTTGCTTTTTGTCCTAAGCTGACAGGGCAACCATACACCCTAAAATATTCATCATCAGCAGCACCCTCACTGAAATTAAAATCAATATAAATCGGCTGAAATTGACCTTCAGTAATAAACTTAAAGAAACGTAAAATGCCTGACATCGCACATTCAGAAAAATGGCGGTTTACTAAATTATCTGACCAGAATTGTTCAGCATTGGTCAAATAGCAGCGACCATCCTCAACAACCAGCTTGGCATCGAACGCATCACTGATCAAGCGCTGATAGGCCAAAGCCCGTTTCAGTCCTTCACCAAAAGTCTCACTACTAATAAATAAGTGTTCAATGACTTGGCCACGATACAGAGGTAGATACTCGCCTAAATGTAGCCCAATGTCTGGATCATGACTGACTTCCTGTGCAGCAATCCAAAATGCATTTTGTGCACTTAACGGCGTTCTGGCATTGGTATCTATTTGATTTAATGCCACGCCGGCCTTTGTTAAAATCTCTTCAGTCGGTAATCCGGCTTTACGAATTGCCTGATAACCAAAGCGCAATACAACTGATGCATCTGTTAGCTGACCCACGCTGTGCCCTTCCCTGTAGATACGTTATTATGACAATGAACAACAATTTTAGATTAACGTTGATTGACCAAACTGACAACAATATTCTGCTTATTTTGTTAAAAAAAATCGTGGATTGTCGGACAGTTCCTTTCGGTTAATATCTGACAGTCTCTCACCGACTTGATCTTGTAAATTTCAAATAAATTGACTATAATTTGCGCCTTCCCAATTTGATCTCAGGTAGGCTATGGCCAATAAAGAGGAACTCATTGAGTTCGAAGGCGTTGTCACCGAAACGCTTCCTAATACGATGTTCCGTGTACGTTTAGAAAACGGTCACGAAGTTATTGCTCACATTTCTGGTAAAATGCGTAAACACTATATCCGTATTTTGACAGGTGACAGTGTAAAAGTTGAAATGACACCTTATGATTTAACTAAGGGTCGTATCACTTATCGTGCGCGCTAAGTCAGATTAGTGAATGCAAAAAAGCCACATCATGTGGCTTTTTTTATATCGTTCACTAGAGCTTATTCACTCAGTCGAGTGGTTTTACAGCCGACTGTCTGACATTCACGTATGCGTTCTTGCAGCCAATTATTGCGCTCTTGAGTCGTACTTAAACGGCACTGAACATTCACTGAGCTTTGCACGTCGTCAGTACATTCTGCATCGCGATGGCGAATCCAAGCCAATTGTGATTTCTTCAAAATTTTTTGTTGTGTTTCATTCAATTGTTTTCTTAGTTGCTGATAGTTTTTATTTAAATCGGCATCAGCACTGGCATATATTTTATTGGTACAGTAGATATCATCATAAGTATTGCGAGCATTATCGCAATTATCTGCATAGCTCAATGTCGCCATCGCGCCACAGATGAGGCTGAATATTATTCTGCGCATGAAATTTCCAAATCGCTTAATTATCATCACTATCTAAGCATATTTTGCTGAACTTGAACATTGTCCTAAAGTAGACAAGTTTGTACATTTTTGTCTTTATCTTCTATCATTAGCCTATATCCATGGACTATAATTAAGGAAAATAAGATGGTGAATTATAAAATATGTCTAGGTGCATTGGCTTTAGTGCTACAAGGATGTGCAACGTCTGGATGGCAATCAGTGCCTCTACAAGACTATTTACAACCTTATATAGGACAGTCAGCCGATCAGATTCAACAGAATCTTAATTTGCGAACTTTAGGTTTTCAAACACTCAAACAACCACAAAGAAGCAATCAAAATTTAGTTTTTACCGTACTACGTCCAATCAATATTCCAGTCCCAATTGCACAGTCTTATGGCGATGCTAGTTCATCGATGAGCGGCTCAGTACGTTTAGGCTCCGTCTCAACCAGCCAGCAATCCTATGATGTAAATTTCTACTGCCACATTATTTTTGAACTGGATCAACAACAAATTGCACGTTCAATTCGCTATGAAGGTAAAGCTTGCTAAGCTTCCCCCATAAAAAAACGCAGCCAATGCTGCGTTTTTTTATAGACTTCAATGCTTAGTTCAATGCTGTAACGACAGCCTCACCCATCGCATCTGTACCGACCTTAGTCATGCCTTCAGACATAATATCCGCTGTACGTAGACCTTGATCCAAGACCTGACCGACTGCATCTTCAATCGCTTTAGCCGCCGCTTCTTCACGGAAAGTGTAACGCAACATCATCGCCACAGAAAGCACAGTCGCCAATGGATTGGCAATGTTCTGTCCTGCGATATCTGGTGCAGAACCATGGCAAGGTTCATACATACCTTTACCATTTTCATCTAGAGACGCTGAAGGCAACATACCAATTGAACCTGTCAACATGGCTGCTTCATCAGACAAGATATCACCGAACAAATTACCTGTGACAATCACGTCAAATTGCTTTGGAGCACGAACCAATTGCATTGCTGCGTTATCGACATACATATGCGATAACTGAATATTTGAATATTGAGCTTGCTGTAGATCCGTGACCGTTTGCTTCCACAACTCAGTTACTTCCAGTACGTTGGCTTTATCCACCGAACATACTTTGCCACCACGTAATCCAGCAAGTTCAAAAGCAACTTTAGCGATACGCTTGATTTCGCTTTCTGAATAAACGTCAGTGTTATAGCCCTGCTTTTCACCATTTTCGAGTTCACGAATGCCACGTGGCTGACCAAAGTAGATCCCACCTGTTAATTCACGAACAATCAAAATATCAAGGCCTGCAACAATTTCTGGCTTTAAGCTTGAGGCATCTGCCAATTGCGGGTACAGAATCGCAGGACGCAAATTGGCAAACAAATTTAATTCGCTGCGAATTTTTAATAAGCCACGTTCAGGACGAATTGAACGCTCAATCGTATCCCACTTTGGACCACCGACAGCGCCCAATAAAATTGCATCCGCTTTTTTTGCCTGTTCACTGGTCACAGTTGGGTAAGGTTCACCATGTGCATCAATCGCTGAGCCGCCCAATAAACCATGTTCCCATGTCAAACCTAGATTAAATTTATCATTGACCTTGGTTAAAACCTTTTCTGCAGCAGCCACGATTTCTGGGCCAATACCATCACCCGCTAAAATTAAAATATGTTTAGACATCTATTTTTCCAGTTTCCCTATGCGCAGCTTTGATACTGCGAGCCGATTAAATCTTTTTCTCAACAAATTCACCTAGGCCTGTACTAACATCAAAAGGACGACAGAAACGGCGAATGGTGTGTTGCTCTTGCTGTAAATCTACACACAACGGATCAGGTACAGAAACATTCAACAAACTACCTGATGAACGACGTGTTCGGTCTCGATACATTTTAAAGGTATAGCGCACGTGCGGTTTAAATGCATGAATGACATGAAAGGTCTCCGCACGATCTGGAGAAATTGGATAGAAACGGATTACGACTTCATATTGCTTCGCAGGCATACTTAAATAGACCTGCTGTTTTCGGCTAAACACCGAACCATGTAATCGTACAATGCCACGTTCCATTGCCTGTTGGCTAATCCGGTGTGTCTTTGCATCAATGACCGCAATATCACCGATTCGTTCAAACTCACAATTCTCAACACCTGAACAATATAAAGTTGTGTTGTCCGCTTTGCTTTCTAACGTGTTTTGTGCGATACGAACTTGATCAACCACATTGGGTGCATTTTGACACGCAGTTAAAGTCGTAGCAGCGCCTAGACACAGTAAAATACTGCGAGCGAGTCTTCTTTTCATTATTCAAGCCCAGTCCTCATGTCTTGTTAACATGTAAGCAAAATATTATCCGCTAGCATGTTAACAAGAGTTCAATCTCTGCGCTATGGCTATGTTACAAATGTCCAAGACCAAGTCTTATTTCTTCGCTCCAAACCTAAGCTTGGATCTCCTGAAACACCCAAGGACGCGATTGTTTTGCTTTCTCTTCATAAGCACGGATATCATCCGCAACTTGTAAAGTTAAACCAATATCATCCAAACCATTCAACAAGCAATGTTTACGGAATGGGTCGATTTGAAATTTAAATGCTTCACCTGCGGGCGTACGAACTTCCTGAGCTTCTAAATCAATCGTAAGTTGATAACCCTCTGTCTCAGCACATTCTTTGAATAATTGATCCACGATCTGTTCAGATAAAATCACAGGTAACATGCCATTTTTAAAGCAGTTATTAAAGAAAATGTCGGCAAAGCTAGGCGCAATTACGGTACGGAATCCATATTCATTCAATGCCCATGGCGCATGCTCACGGCTTGAACCACAACCGAAGTTAGTCCGTGCCAATAAGATACTTGAACCCTGATAGCGTGGTTGATTTAACACAAAATCAGGATTTTTTGGACGTTTACTAATGTCTTGACCTAAAAAACCTTCATCTAAATAGCGTAACTCATCAAATAAGTTATCACCAAAACCTGTGCGTTTAATCGATTTCAAAAACTGCTTTGGAATGATTAAATCAGTATCCACGTTGGCACGATCTAAAGGTCCAACAATACCTTGTTCTACAGTGTATTTTTCCATGATCTTGCTCCCTTAGAATGAACGAACGTCAACAAAATGGCCTGCAATGGCGGCTGCCGCTGCCATCGCTGGACTCACTAAATGCGTCCGCCCACCATTGCCCTGACGACCTTCAAAGTTACGATTCGAGGTTGAAGCACAATGTTCACCTGGTTGTAACTTGTCAGCATTCATCGCCAAACACATTGAACAGCCTGGTTCACGCCATTCAAAACCTGCTGCCAAGAAAATTTGATCTAAACCTTCTTGTTCAGCTTGCTGTTTCACCAAACCAGAACCTGGAACAATCATCGCCTGCTTAATACTTGAAGCAACTGTACGGCCCTTCACGACATCTGCAGCAGCTCGGATATCTTCAATACGCGAGTTAGTACATGAGCCAATGAAAACACGATCTAACTGAATATCAGCCAAAGCTTGACCAGCAGTTAAGCCCATATATTGATAAGCACGGGTCCAGTCATTGCGCTGTACATCATCTTTGGCTTGTTCTAAGGTTGGTACTGCCTGCGAAACAGGAATCACCATTTCAGGAGAGGTTCCCCAAGACACTTGTGGCTCAATCTCTGCACCATTCAATACCACTACCGCATCAAATACGGCATCTTCATCCGAATGCAAGGTATCCCAGTATGTAACTGCTTGATCCCACTGCTCACCTTTAGGTGCATAGTTACGGTCTTTCACATACGCAATGGTTTTGTCATCGACTGCAACCATCCCGACACGAGCACCTGCTTCGATTGCCATATTACATACGGTCATACGGCCTTCGATTGACATATCCCGGAATACTTGCCCGCCAAATTCAATGGCATAACCTGTACCACCAGCAGTACCAATCTTGCCGATAATTGCTAACACGACATCTTTCGAAGTCACGCCTTTGCCTAATACACCATCGACACGAACCAACATGTTCTTCGATTTTTTCTGTACTAAACATTGTGTTGCCAACACATGTTCAACTTCCGATGTTCCAATCCCGTGTGCCAAACATCCGAAAGCACCATGCGTTGCTGTATGCGAATCACCACAGACCACGGTCATACCAGGTAAAGTCAAGCCTTGCTCTGGACCAACCACATGGGCAATACCTTGACGGATATCATTGATACCAAACTCAACGATATTAAATGTTTTACAGTTATCATCTAAGGTTTGTACTTGAATACGAGAGGTATCGTCTTCAATCCCTGCAATCCCCTGTTCACGTTCTTTTTTTGAGGTTGGTACGTTATGGTCAGGCGTCGCCACATTGGCACTTAAACGCCAAGGTTGACGATCAGCAAGCTGTAAACCTTCGAAAGCTTGAGGACTTGTCACTTCATGTAATAAATGGCGATCAATATAAATTAAGCTCGAACCATCATCACGTTGTTTTACTAAATGGTCATCCCATAATTTGTCATATAAAGTCTTGCCTGCCATGTCGTCGCCCTCCATCGTGCTTGCCATTGGTCTGGGTATTTTCATCTTGGATTAATTATAGCAATCACATCACATAAATCTAATTTATCATTTTTATAAATTAACAAACTTTTAGGAATGATAAATTAGAATTTTATATCTGGATCATCTCATTAAATTAAAAAAAAATTTACATCATCTTAGCTGAGTGTAGCTCATACACACTATAGCTTTGAGCCACATATTTTCAATCAATCATCTCACGATTTATAAATCCAATCGTCCTAAATTGAAATTTCTTTTTTACATTGCATTCGATAATGATTATTATTTACAAATATAGACGTTCTTAAGGACATCACCATGACTCGTATTAAAAAATTTGTACATAACAATCGTCGAACTTTTAAAAAAACTTTAAGTTATTATATTGTGCATATCAGCGTTGCCATGATGGTTGCTTATGTGATCACAGGAAACTTCTGGATTGCAGCGACCTTAAGTTTACTTGAACCAACGGTACAAGCCTTTGCATTTTTCTTTCATGAGAAAATTTGGAATCATTTCGAATTTAAATTAAATAAAGACACTCAACAGCTTTAAAATTTCTTTGGATACTTTTGTATGAATCTCGCTGCTTTTGAAGCATTTGTAAAAGTCATGGAAACTGGTTCAATTTCCATCGCAGCAGAGCAATTATTTATTACTCAGCCCGCAGTCACCAAACGGATTCATAGCTTAGAAGACTATTTTGGGGTCAAGCTATTTGAATCTGCGGGTCGGGGAATTCAGCCCACCCATGCAGCGCATTCTCTATTACCTAAAGTTCGCATGTGGTTAAATGAATTAGGGGAAATTCATCATACCTTAAGCCATGAACAAGCGCAGGTCCAAGGCCGCTTAAAAATAGGTACCAGCCATCATATTGGCTTACATCATCTGGCTGAACTACTTAAAAACTTTGTCCAACATTATCCTCAAGTGACCTTAGATGTGCATTTTGTCGATTCTGAGCAAGCTCATGAACAGGTCTTGGCAGGTGAACTGGAACTGGCCTTTCTAACCTTACCACCAGTTGGGGATGATCGTCTTAACTACGTCACCATCTGGAATGATCCTTTGGTATTCGTGGCGGCTCCTTTCCATCCATTGGCACAACAAGCACAACTTAAACTGGAAGACCTAATTGCCTATCCAAGCCTTTTACCAGCAGCACAAACCTATACCAGTCAAATTACCCTTTCAGAATTTGAAAAAAATAACTTAAAACCAAAAATCACCATGAGCAATAACCCATTAGAATCAATACGAATGCTGGTGTCGATTGGTTTAGGTTGGTCGGTTTTACCCAAAACCTTGGTGAATCAGGATTTAAAGCAACTTGATCTAAAACTGGATATGCAGCGTCAACTGGGTATGGTTTGGCATCCCGCACGCATTCAATCCAAAGCGGCTGAAGAACTGATTCGAATGATGCATGTTGGTTAACGACATTTATTAATCGCCACCGCCCCCTCCACAGCTGCTACAACTACTACAGCTATTACTACTGCTACTTCCACAACTCGAAGAGGACGACGAAGACTGAGTTTGCAAATATTGTGCATAATCCTTCGTCATCAGCTCTAAATTAAAATATTGCCCCTCCTGCCAATTGAGTGCCTGATCGATTGCAAACAGTCTTGGCAACAACGTAGTATTTCTTGGCTGGAAAGTATGCAAAGTACAACTCATTCGCCACGCTTCAAACAATTGTTTAGTCTGCTGCTGAGATGTAGTCGTTGCATCGTAGGGGCTATGATGCAACTGTCGACCGAGTATCTGCTCACATAATTGCTGATATTGTTTCGGAAACTCCAGCATCACATGCCATAAACTATCCACTGCATGCGAAGGCATCGCGTAAGCTTGTTTTTGCATAAGATGTAGTGCCAAATAATCTTTGAATCCAGCTTCGATCAATTGCCGTTGTTTTAGACCCAGTTCTGGATAATAGAATCTGAATTTATTCCAAAAAATCGGATCAAACTTGAAGTGCTCAAGCTGTTGCAACTTCTCACGTTTAGAGCGGGCAACCAACGCCAGATTCAGTACAATGATTAGCCATAGAAAAGGAAGTATCACCCAAGCAGTAAAAAGCTGTTGCTGCCAACTGTACATGAATATCAATAGCAAGATCGGGAGAGCGATCCATCGCATTTTAATCATCGGTTGTTGTCTTTTTAATTGCAGTAATGCATCAACTGAAATGGAAGTCTGCGCTTCCTGATTTATTTTTATTTTCATGCTTTGATCTTAAAAATAAATAATGACACTAATATGACAAAAAAACCTCCCGTTGAGGAGGTCAAATTGAATCGGTTAAATTTTTAATAAATAGCGAATCTGTTGCGTCATCTGATCTATCTCTAAACAATGATGCAACAAGGTCATTGTGAGCAATTGATCGGAACGAAAGTGGCGATCGACTTCAAGCATGACATGGGTTTGCGTTGCTTCGGCGACAAAAGAAACCTCAACCTCATTAAAACCACTGAACATATGCGAAGAAACAAACTCTAGTCTTGGTAGCAACCTATTGTTGAGCTGAAATTCTGCGCAGTCAATTGACCTTTTTCTACATCTACGGAAGAAAGTACAAAACCACATTGCTGCATCGCCTGTACAAATGCCTGCATTGCTGGGGTTGGTAACACATTTAAATAATCTCGATCCGAGGCATCCAAACCCCAATCAACATCCATATACGTGTTGATCCATACCCGTGTTCCATTACGACGACAAACCACTTCGGTGATCGGCGTTTCATGCGGCAAATCTATGCTAAATGGAACATGGTAGCTTTGATGTGCTGGTAAAGAAAAATTTGATCTAATTAACCATTGGACTAACACAAAAGGCTGATTAAACTCATGCTCTCCTGATTCAACTTCTGCCATCGTCATCAATTGCAAATAGAGGCCTTTAATATCCTTATCGGATGAGCCACCTTTAAAACTAATCTCTCCCTGTAATGTTGCACCTGCTTGTAGTGTTGGATTATGCAAATGTGTTTCAACAGTGACACCTTGCAAGCCTAAACCCGACATAATTTTATTCAACATTTTTCTTTCAGATCCTGACGATGATTACATCTCTAGCAATAGACTTATAATTAAAGTGCTTCCTCTCCAGCGAGCTGGATTTTACCATCGGCAATCGCATTCATAAATTGCTGATAATCACTTAAATTCCGCCCAGCGTACTGTGACGCATAGTCTTGTAAAATCTGAACTATGCTGCCACCTTCACCTAAATATCCAATCAAGACATCGGCATTCCCCGCTTTGGCATGCGCATGTGCTAAAGCCAGACCACAACTATCGGCATATTCATAAAAAAACGCATCATCCATTCCTGCCAAATCGATAGACACTTTCATATCACGTAATTGACGAATCAAATAATGTTGCTGCTGATCAGTTGAATATCCCAAGAAAATATCACTGGCGGCTTGCATAAGCTGTTGGCCATAGACCACTCGTTCACCTTCATGTGGCACTTTCTGTAAAAACAGTGGGCTTAAAATCGAAGGATTGGCCTCTTTCATTTGTAAAATCAGCGGTTCCCGATCAGCATCTTCAAATAATGCAATGGCTGAACGCGTCCCCACGCTGCCAACGCCAACAACTTTTAACGCGATGTCAGTACATTGATAGCGATCAAACAAGACTTGGCGATCATATTTCAGCGTGCTGCGGTAGGACTCAAAAAATGCATCATTATCCTCGCTAAATGGCTCTCCTGCTTTGGGATGCCAAAGCAAGGGCTCATCTTCAATAAAATGCCGAAATCCTGTTTCATCATCCTGTTGGGTCAATTTTGGCAATACCGAAGCACTGTCTCGACCTGAGGCACTATTCACTTTTTTTGCTAATTTTTTACGAATTTTCTGGTTTTCAGTTTTTTCCAATAAAATACTGGCATCAATTTTCTCATACCAGATTTGCAAAGGAGATAGCGCAATTTGCTGATCTAAGTGCGAGATATAAGCGTTGAGCATCCGCTGAACTGCTTTTAAACCAACGCTTTCGTCTAAGCCAATCTCTTTTGCTGCAATGACAAAGCTGGTGACTAAGCGCTTAATATCCCATTCGAAAGGTGCAACCAGAGTTTCATCAAAATCATTAATACCAAATAAGAGATTACGCTCTGGACTAGCAAATCCACCAAAGTTACTTAAATGACAATCCCCACAAATCTGTTGAAATAAACCTGAATTGTACGGCTCCCAAACCTGATCAAATAACATCAGTGCAGGCATACCACGATAAAAGGTAAACGGAGATACACTCATCCGCTTGGCACGAATTGGTTTTAGTCGTTCCAAACGGCCTTCATTACTCCAATCATAGAGGGTTAAAGCGGAAATATCTTTTGGTCTCTCTGAAAGTTGAGCCAATTGTTCACGTGGAATTTTTTTCCGTTGTGCTTTCCCCAAAGCAAAACCTTCACTTTTGGTCAGTAACTTGCCTTGGTAGCGGTGTCTAGTGAGATCAATACTTTGTTCTGTCCAAAGTTGTTTAGGTAATTTAATGCGTTGTTTTGACATATCACGCTCTCAATCTTTTTAATCAGAATTTCTATATTTCTCTAGATATAATGCGTCATTCAATATTTTTTATTGTTGTTCATACATTGCCAAATACCCCCACTTACATCAGGTGATATTTGGCATCAAATCATCAGTTTATATCGACCAGTCCTGAATCTCCCAAGCCTGCTCTTGAGCCAGGGCTTCTAAACGATCATCAGGGTTTACTGCAATTGCATGCGTCGCATATTCCAACAGGAAACGATCATTGATTGAATCTGAATATGCCCATGACTCTGTAACAGATCGTCCATCTAACCATTGATCTAAACGTGCGAGCTTGCCTTTTTGATAACACGGAATCCCTGTCACCTTGCCTGTATATTGACCATCGATCACTTCTGCATTGGTGGCAATAATTTCTGTAATACCAAATTCACGGAAAATCGGTGCAGTAATAAAATCACTGGTCGCTGTAATGCCAACCAGCTCATGACCAAGGGCTTGATGTCTTTTAATTGCCTCAAAACCTTTGGGACGCATTTGTGGACGAATGACTTTCTGCATAAACAACTGATGTAACTCAGTTAAATAGTTATTATCGTGCTTGGTTAGAAATTGAAAGACAAATTCATTATAGGCAATCGGGTCAAGTTGCCCTGCTTTATAGTCTTCATAGAACTTATCATTCATTTGACGATGATGAACTGGATCAACCAAACCTTCATTGACCAAAAATTCACCCCAAGAGTGATCAGAGTCAGTATTTAACAGGGTGTGATCTAAATCAAACAAAGCCAATTGCATAGAATTTCTCGTTTAAACTGAAAATTAAGAAAAAAAATGTAAATCTATCACCGCTAGTCGATAGAAATTCGTTAAGATCATAGCAATTTTTAAACATTTTACTTTGACCTTTTTCGAGTTGGACAAAAGAGTGACTGTCCCCGAGATCAAAGTCAACGATATAGACAAAATTTAGGTAGCCAAATGATCGACTCAGAAGGTTTCCGACCCAACGTCGGGATCATTTTGGCAAACGATGACGGACAAGTTTTATGGGCAAAACGCATTGGTCACAATGCTTGGCAATTTCCACAAGGAGGAATCCAATTTGGAGAAACCCCTGAACAGGCACTTTTTCGTGAACTGAGAGAAGAAGTCGGTTTATTGCCCGAACACGTCCAAATTATAGCGCAAACAAAAGGTTGGCTGCGTTATCGTTTGCCACATCGGTACATTCGGTCAGATTCAGATCCGGTATGTATTGGACAAAAGCAGAAATGGTTTTTACTGAAGTTAACGGCCTCGCCTCATCATATTCAGTTAAACCTATCAGACCCACCCGAGTTCGATGAATGGCAATGGGTGAGTTACTGGTACCCATTGGGTCAAGTGGTCAACTTCAAACGTGATGTTTACCGTAAAGCCATGATGGAATTATGTTTACAACTACCTCAGCGCTAATTGTCATGAAATCATCATTTTAAGCAATGATTTTTGGCTACAGAGCTGTTATAACTAGGCCTATAACGATTCAATAAATTGGAGTAAACATCCATGTCAAACATGCAACTCGACACGCTTAGACGCATTGTGCAAGAAATCAATGCGTCCGTCAGTTTGCATGATTCCTTGGACATTATGGTCAATCATGTGGCCGATGCCATGCATGTGGATGTCTGCTCGATTTATTTATTGGACGAACGCAATCGCCGCTATGTATTAATGGCCTCTAAAGGTCTAAAACCTGAAGCAGTTGGTGCAGTATCACTCAGTGTGGGTGAAGGTTTGGTCGGTCTCGTTGGACAACGTGAAGAAATCGTTAACTTAGACAATGCACCAAAACATGAACGCTTCGCCTATTTACCTGAAACTGGTGAAGAACTGTTCAACTCATTCCTTGGCGTTCCAGTGATGTATCGCCGTAAGGTGATGGGTGTCTTGGTTGTTCAAAATAAAGAATCGCAAGACTTTAGCGAAGCGGCTGAATCATTCTTGGTTACACTCTGTGCGCAACTTTCAGGGGTTATTGCCCATGCACATGCGGTGGGAAATATTGATGTTTTCCGCAAACCGAGCAATGGCCCTAGCTATAAAACCTTCCAAGGTGTTTCTGGTGCAGGCGGTGTCGCTTTAGGTCGTGCCATCGTACTCTATCCTCCTGCTGATCTTGCTGCGATTCCAGATCGTGAAGCAGAAGATATCAGCGATGAATTGGAATTATTGGATCAAGCCATCGCTGCGGTACGTTTGGAGATTCAATCTCTAGATGAAAAAATGCAAGATTCATTGATGTCTGAAGAACGCGCCTTATTTAGCGTATTCTTAAGAATGCTTGATGAAAATGCTTTGCCAAGCGAAATCAAAGACCATATTCGTGCAGGCAGTTGGGCACAAGGTGCGGTACGTAAAGTCATCGATAAACATGTTGCACTATTTGCACAAATGGAAGATGACTATCTACGTGAGCGCGTCTCAGATCTCAAAGATCTCGGTCGTCGAATTCTGGCTTGCTTGCAAGAAAATGATACCAGTCACCGTGAACTCAGTCCTGACAGTATTTTAATTGGCGAAGAAATCAGTACAGCAGCATTGGTTGAATTACCCGTCGATAATATTGCTGCAATTGTCACCTCTGAAGGTGCTGCCAACTCACATATGGTGATTGTGGCACGTGCACTGGGTATTCCAACCGTGGTGGGTGTGACCGAGTTACCCATTACTACACTCGATGATATTGAGATGATTGTCGATGCTTATCAAGGGCGTATCTTCGTCAATCCACCTCGCCGCTTACGCCAGCGTTATAAAGAAGTTCAAAAAGAAGAAGAGCAAATTGCCAAAGATTTAAAGCAATACGAAACCAAAGATGCAATTACCCCTGATGGTGTGTCAGTTCCTTTGTTCGTAAATACAGGTCTGATGATTGATGTGGTTCGTGGCGTACAACGTGGTGCCAAAGGCGTTGGTCTGTATCGTAGTGAAATTCCATTCATGCTACGTGAACGCTTTCCTGGCGAAGAAGAGCAACGTGCCATTTACCGTCAACAGCTCAGCCATTTTGCCAATAAACCCGTAATTATGCGTACCCTCGATATTGGTGCGGATAAAGACTTACCTTATTTCAGTATTGAAGAAGAAAACTCAGCATTAGGCTGGCGTGGCTTACGCTTTACACTGGATCATCCAGAAATTTTCTCTGCACAAATCCGTGCCATGCTCAAAGCCAGTATCGGCCTGAATAATTTGCATATCTTGTTGCCAATGGTAACCAGTGTCAGTGAAGTTGAAGAAGTTCTATATCTGTTGGAGCGTGACTGGATCGCAGTACAAGAAGAAGAACAGGTCAAGATTACCAAACCGAAAATCGGCATTATGGTTGAAGTACCGAGTGTTCTATTACAAATTGATGAGTTTTCCGAACTGGTTGATTTCTTCTCGGTCGGTTCCAACGATTTAACCCAATATTTATTGGCAGTTGATCGAAATAATCCTCATGTCGCCAACGTCTATTCACATTTCCATCCTTCTATCCTGCGTGCCTTAAAACGTTTGGTACAGGACTGCCATGAGCATCAAAAACCAGTCAGTATCTGTGGTGAAATGGCAGGTGATCCATTATCAGCTATTCTCCTGATGGCAATGGGTTTTAATACCCTGTCGATGAGTTCTAGTAATATTCTAAGAGTACGCAAAGCGATTTGTCATGTCCCAATGAGTGATGCCAAAAAACTCTTAGATGATGTTCTACAAATGAATAACCCATTGGTCATTAAAAGCTGGCTCGAACATTATTTTAGAACCCACGGTTTGGCCGATATGGTTAAATCAAATCGTATGCTCAATGTCTAAACCAGACATTTGCAGATAAGATCAAACATAAAAAAGGGCGACTCTTTCAACAAGATCGCCCTTTTTCAATATATCTGTTTATTTTGCTGGGCGTAGGTAAATCTGTTGTTTAGCGCCATTCAACGTCACGTTCGGAAATTTACGATCATAATCGATCACAATCGCATCTTTACCAGTCAAATTCTTGGCATCTGATTCCCAAGTCACGTAATACTTGATATTTGCATCCTCTCGAACTGAGGGTTGAATAAGCTTACGATGATCTGCTGGCACAGTAAAATCAACTACAAATGGCACCTGAGAGATCTGAACTTTTTTCTGTTGAATCAACGTCGCTGGAACATCGGCGATCTGACTGTCCACCGCATACAAACTCACGGTACCCTGCTGTGGCGTTACCGCATAATTACCTGGTCCAACAAACTCAACATTCAATGAGTTTGCTTTAGTTTCATCTTTTTGTGGCATGGAAGTACAACCTGCTAAAACAGTTAAAGACAATCCGAAACTTAATGCTAACTTTTTCATTTTTTTAATCTCTTAAAACATAAGCACAAAATAACATAGCAAATATTAAAATCCTGAGGATTTACATATCTCCAACTTAGTCTTTATGTTCAGAAACCTAACTCGCATAGAGTGAAATATCTCATGTTTTAAATGCTGCTCAAACAGCATTGAAGATATATATAAAATAATTCTAGAGCACTCTTTAAGGCCTTTTACACAACTCCAACATGCAAAAATCGCCTTTCTTTATCCTAAATTCTTAGATTTTTACTTTTTAAGAATCGGGGTTGTCCTCACTTTTTATTTAATCCAACTAAAACAGTAAGTCTTTATTTTTTCATTAGCTTTTATCTTTTTTTAACAAATCTAACATTCAAAACATTGCAGTTCATGTTTAAGATTTAGACAGCTTCAATCGAATAAAGCATTTATGACATCAACTTTAATCCATTGGAAAAAAAGCTTTCATCAACCTAGAGTAAAAATACAAAGGATGTGAACTTGATCATGATAAATCGCACTTAGGCATCTGAAATTTCGATACCCAATTTGCACATGAAATAGTTAAACATTCATATCTTTGAACGGTCCAATAGTTGAGATGATCTCACTCACAGATCATCTTGATGGAGATAGAACATGAGCCAAGACGATAAAAAATGTCCTTATAGCCACTTAACCACTGATTTTGGTGCCCCTGTCGTTGATAACCAAAACAGTATGACCGCAGGTGCTAGAGGACCATTATTAGCCCAAGATTTATGGCTAAATGAAAAACTTGCCAACTTTGTTCGTGAAGTCATTCCTGAGCGTCGTATGCATGCCAAAGGTTCAGGTGCATTTGGCACGTTCACGGTCACCCATGATATTACTCAATATACTCGCGCGAAAATCTTTAGTGAAATCGGTAAAAAAACCGAAATGTTTGCGCGCTTTACCACGGTTGCAGGTGAACGTGGTGCAGCAGATGCAGAACGAGATATCCGTGGTTTTGCTTTAAAATTTTATACTGAAGAAGGTAACTGGGACATGGTCGGGAACAATACCCCTGTGTTCTTCTTACGTGATCCACGTAAATTCCCAGATTTAAACAAAGCGGTAAAACGTGACCCTAAAACCAACATGCGTAGTGCAACCAATAACTGGGATTTCTGGACTTTACTTCCAGAAGCATTACACCAAGTGACCATCGTGATGTCTGATCGTGGTATCCCTTCAAGCTATCGTCATATGCATGGTTTTAGTAGCCATACTTATAGTTTTATTAATGCTGCTAATGAACGTTTCTGGGTGAAATTCCACTTTAGAACGCAACAAGGGATTAAAAACTTAACCGATGCAGAAGCTGGCGAATTGGTGGGTCAAGATCGCGAAAGTCATCAACGTGATTTATTCGATGCGATTGAACGTAAAGATTATCCAAAATGGACGCTTTTTGTACAAATCATGCCTGAGCAAGATGCAGAGAAAGTTCCATATCACCCATTTGACTTAACCAAAGTTTGGCCTCACGGCGACTATCCATTAATTGAAGTCGGTGAATTCGAACTAAATCGTAATTCAGAAAACTTCTTCTTAGATGTAGAACAATCTGCTTTTGCACCAAGTAACTTGGTACCTGGTATCAGTGTTTCACCAGACCGTATGTTACAAGCACGTTTGTTTAACTACGCGGATGCTCAACGCTACCGTCTTGGTGTGAACTACCAACAAATTCCAGTTAATGCCGCACGTTGCCCTGTACATAGTAACCACCGCGATGGTCAAGGCCGTATCGACGCCAACTATGGTGGCTTACCACATTATGAGCCAAACAGCTTCGGTCAATGGCAAGAACAACCTCAATACAAAGAGCCACCATTGAAAATTAATGGCGATGCCGATTTCTGGGATTATCGTGAAGATGACAATGACTATTTCAGCCAACCACGTGCATTGTTTGAATTGATGACACCTGAACAACAACAAGCACTGTTTGGTAATACCGCACGTGCGATGGGTGATGCTTTAGACTTCATCAAATATCGCCACATCCGTAACTGCTATGCTTGCCATCCAGCTTATGGTGAAGGTGTTGCTGCAGCTCTAGGACTTACTGTTGCAGACGCTCAAGCAGCACGTGAAACAGATCCAGCCCGTCATTTACCAAGCTTCCTATAAGCTTTGAAATGCTAAAACAAAAGTCATCCTCGGATGGCTTTTTTTATGGAATTGGGTGACAATTTATTCAAAACAGCATCAGAAAAATAACCATGCCCAAACCATTACAGCAACTGATTCAAACCAATAACATCATCTTGTTTGATGCTGAGTGTGTGCTGTGCTCGGCATGGGCTGATTTTATGATCAAACATGATGTTGAGTATCTGTTCAAACTGGTCTCTGTTCAATCCAATGTCGGACAGCAACTCCTTGCCTATTGCCATCTCCCTACTGACCATTTTGAAACAATGGTCTTACTGGAAAATGGTCAATGTTATACCGAATCGACCGCATTTCTACGCATCATGCATCAACTAGACTCCCCTTACGCCAGTTTAAAATATGCGCGTGTTATCCCTAAACTGGTACGTGATTTCGCTTATCGTCGTATTGCGCTTAATCGTTATCGCCTATTTGGTAAAACCGAACAATGCTATCGCGTCACACCTGAAACTCAGCAGCATTTTCTATTGGATGAGGTCTTAACATGAATAGAGAGAACCAGACTATTCAACAGATCTTAAGGTTTTGTCAGCTAATTATTGCAGTGCTCTGGATTTATCAGGGACTGATTCCCAAATTAATTTTTCAGGTACAAGATGAGCAATATGTTTGGCAGCAACTCGATGTGCCTATGCCTTATATTACATGGATGATTTCACTGTCGGGCATTGCCGAAATCATTTTTGGTAGTTTGTTTTTATTTTTAACTCACAAGTATTTACATTGGCTCAGCATCATCAGTTTGATTGGCTTATTTATTTTCGTCTTGTTGATTTATCCCGAAAAAATCTATCAGGCTTTCAATCCTGTGGTCATGAATATTGCACTTGCGAGCCTTTCTGTGATTTCACTATGCTGTATCAACGCACTTCAAAATGCTAAGCACGAATAAAGTGCCCTTCACGGATACAATAAAACGGATTCACCAATTTTGAAGAGGATTTCATGGCTTGTTGGAGTTCATGCTCGGGGGCATCACGATCTTCGTCCGTCAGTTGAAAGGTTCGATAATGAATCGCCAAAGAACGGTGGGCATGTAAATCGAGATGTGCATGAAACGCATCTTGTGGATTCATATGTACATAGCGCATCAGCATGCGTGGTTCATAAGCACCTATCGGCAATAACGCCACACGTGCATCACCATAACGCTCATGGATTTGTTTAAAGTGCGTGGAATAGCCTGTATCCCCAGCAAAGAAGCAATGTCCTGTTTTAGCAACTAAAGAAAAACCACCCCACAGTGCTCTATTTTGATCACGTACACCTCGTCCAGAAGTATGTTGCGCAGGTGTATAAGCGATCTTCAACTCATCATGAAACGGAATCTCCTGCCACCAATCCATTTCAATCACATGTAAATGTTTAGGTAGGTAATAACCATTACCCAAGCCTGTATAAATCGGCATTTCAAATTTTTGATGCAACCATTCTAAAGTTGCCAAATCCATATGATCATAATGATTATGGCTCAATAACACGCCATGAATTGTTGGAAGATGTTCCAAAGCAATCCCCGCTGGACATACTCGACGTGGTCCATTGCCCTGTTTGGGGCTGACATATTCACACCAAACTGGATCGGTTAGAAAATTATAGGGGCCGATTTGAATTAACACCGTCGCATGCCCAACAAACCAGATTTGCCAATCATTGAGATCTGCATGGGGACGGTTTTGGGGAAGCTCCAGCATGTGATTTCGCATATTCCATTCATGCGAGCGATCTACCGTCCAAGTCGATGATTGTCGTGTAGCCAGCCATTTTAATAGGCCTTTACGATCAAAAGGTGTGAGCGGTTTCTGCAAATTATAGAAACGATCTATTCCGCAATGATCAGAGGCCTCATGTGGAAAAGGAGGTTTCCCCCAAGTATGGCTCAAGCAAGATTGTGTCGGCAATTGGTAGGTTAATGTCGGCTTATCTTTCATGTACGTCTTCTTTGGTGGAATCTCATCGCATGAGGTGGGTAATATTTATCCCTTCAGATCATGAATCTTATTTAACGCGACCCATTCAAATCATGATGATTTTTCAGGATTCCCGTCTTATTCTAGATTCATAAAATCGGTCTTTGATCCTAACATAAGCTTATTAGTTATGCTGATTTTCTGATGCAGAGTCAACACAATTTTACCGAACTAATAAACCCTGCTGACAATTCAGGCCAATCTGTAAGCATGAGTTTTTTATCTTTTTTTACATTTTATGGAAAAGCATATTGTATATAAAATCACCTTGGCTATAATGCGCCAATAGCATGGTGTTCTCATCACTAAAACTACAAAAACTGTTAGACACCTTTGGACCAGCCTTATGGAATTACGTCATTTACGCTATTTCATTACCGTTGCTGAAGAGCTCAGTTTCAGTAAAGCAGCGCTTAAATTACACACGGCACAACCCTCTTTAAGTCAGCAGATTAAAGATCTTGAAGATGAAGTGGGCGTTCAGCTTTTGCATCGGACCAAACGAAAAGTTGAATTGACTGATGAAGGACAAGTTTTTTTAGAGCAAGCCCGTTTAACTTTGACGCAGGCAGATAAAGCCGTGACCATGGCACGACAGGTTGCTGCCGCCAAAGTACTATGCTTAAGAATTGGTTTTGTCCCTTCTGCTGAAATTCGTATTTTCCCTTATATCTTGCCACGTTTGAGAGTCCGACTACCTAAGTTACAAATTCGCAGCCTCAATCTCAAAGAAAGCGATCAAATCAACCTACTTAAAAAAGGCGATTTAGATGTTATTTTTAATAATCAAAAATTTGAAAATGAGACCTTCTCCAGTCAACTGGTATTAAAAGAACCTTTGGTACTGATGCTGCCCAAGCAACATCCGCTTGCCCAATACTCAGAAATCACCACTACTCAATTACAGGGTGCGATTTTAACCATACTGACCCACAAGCTCTCTCAACCCTTGGCACGAACCATTACGCAATACATTAAACAGCAGCAGATCCATTTTCAAAGTATCGATGAGGCCAATACGATTGGCGAAGCGATTCAAGCAGTCCATTCAGGGCAAAGTTGTGCCATTTTACCAGCTTATATCCAAGCTTTGGCCACTGATCAAATTGTGGTACGGCCATTGAATCATGCTCTGCCCCATTTAGATGTTTTTATGAGTTACCAAAAACTTAAATCCAGCATAGCAACACAGCAATTTTTGGAGGAAATTCGGCAGGTATTTGGCTTAGAAAGCCAGCTTGATCCGAAATAAAATCAAACAAATAAAAAAGCCGAGTTACTCGGCTTTTTTAGCTGCTATTTAGGGTCTAAACATTACTAAAAAATGCTGCAAATTTTTGATAACTTGGTCGCTGTTTAATGTTTTCTAAATAGTGCTCAATCGCAGGATGAGACTGAATATCCCCCATCTTAAGCTGCCAAAATAACATCGCAGCAACCGTCACATCTGCAGCAGTAAACTGCTTCCCACATAAATAAGGATCAACTTCACTCAGTCCTTGCACAAAGGCATTATAGGCATCGTGGTAATCACCATATCCAACAGAACCTTTCTGATCGGGCTTCACCTCAACCCCAAGCATTTTATTCGTTGAAGCGGCTTCCCAAGGCCCAGAGATGAAGAATAACCAACGATAATAGACACCACGTTTTGGATCATTGAGTGCGGGTGCCAAGCCTTTATCCGCAAATTTATCAGCTAAATAAGCACAAATTGCATCTAGCTCATAGACAACAACATCGCCATCGACAAGAACAGGTACTTTGCCAAATGGATTAATTTTTAAATATTCAGGTGCTTTCATCTCAGTTTGAAAAGCAACCTCGATACGTTCGCATTCAATGCCAAGCTCGATCAGTAACCAGTCAACAACGACGCCACGCGAAAAACTATTGGTATAAAGTTTAAGTGCCATTTTGATATTTCCTTGGTGAGTTATTCTTATTTCAATGTAATTGTTTTGATTGTCAGTTTTTGTCAGTAGTCTCACGGCACATTTCCTGTGCCCACCACTGTTGGAATAATTGTTGTTTGAATTGAGGATAAAGCTCCTGACTCAAGCTCAGCGCTCGAATCCGATCAATACGGAAGTGACGAAAACTTTTACGTAGCTCACACCATGCCGCCAATACGATTCGATCATTAAAATAACCTAGCGCAAATGGCCACAAAATACGAGAACTTATCCGTTGCTGTTCGTCGGCATAATCTACGGTAATTTTTAACTGCTGACGGATCGCCAAACGAACTTGCTCCACCAAAGTTTCATCAACTGGTAACCAGACATTGATGGATCTTAAAGTGGTTTGTTCAAGTTGATGCTGACAATGCTCAGGCAGTACCGCATTGAGTTTTGCCAATACTGAAGTTGAAGCCGATTTCAAAGCCAAATCAGGAATATCACTCAACCAATTCAGTGCTAAAAAAATCGCTTCGATCTCGGTTTCATTCAGCGTCATCGGTGGAAGCAGAAAATCTTGTTTCAGTTGAAACCCTAATCCAGCGGCAGCATCAATACAAACACCCTGCTCACGCAAAGTTTCGATATCACGATAGACACTGCGCTGGCTAATCTGTAAACGCTCTGCCAACACCTGCGCGGTCACAGGATAGCGATATTCTCTAAGTAGCTGTAATAAATTGAGCAAACGGATTGAACGACTCATATGGTCCCTATTGTTATTATGAATGATGGGAAGGCGAACATCCCCATCATTGTCGTTTCATATAATTTAGATGAATTAACTCTCGGTCAAAGCAGCCACATTCAGCACACTTTGCAAAGCCTTGTGTAGATCCTGCACATTATGCGCGATCGCCAGAGGTTGATATTGCAGTAAGGTTTCAATGCTATGCACACCATAACTCACACCAATACGCGGCATATTGAGATTACGAGCCATTTCTAGATCATAACTGGTATCACCTACCATAACAGCACGATCAGCAGTGACATCCATCTCGGCAAGAATTTCCTGCAACATCAATGGATCAGGTTTAGATTTGGTTTCACTTGCTGCACGGGTAATATCAAAGATCTCATCACTATTGGTTTGTGCCAAAACCCGATCTAAACCTTTACGGCTTTTGCCTGTTGCCACAGCCAGCTTTAAACCTTGCTGTTTTAGATCTGCGAGTAACTCTGCAACACCACTAAACCATGCATCCCCTTTGGAGTTTGCCACATAGTGATCCGCATAACATTGCAAAATGTCTTGCTGTAAATGCGGAACTTGTGGAAACAAGATTTGCATCACTTCAGGTAAACCTAAGCCAATAATACTTTTTGCCGCGTCGTCCGTCAGGGGTTGTTCAAACTGTTGTGCCGCATATTGCAGGCTTGCCACGATTTGCCCAACCGAATCAAATAAAGTGCCATCCCAGTCGAAAATCACTAACTCGATATTTTGACTCATTTCTGCTTTCTCAACTGATCGATCACCTGTTGCATGTCTTCAGGCATTGGCGCTTCAATGCTTGGATAGTTTGGAATGTCTAAGCGCATCGCATGTAGACACAAACGACGTGCCTCTGGACCTGCATGTGGCGTGTTGTGACCATACTTATCATCCCCAACTAAAGGATGACCAATACTTAAACCATGCACACGAATTTGATGGGTACGACCTGAAAGCGGCGAAGCATGTACCAAAGTAGCCGATTTAAATCGCTCAACCACTTTCCAGTTGGTCTTACTTGGCTTGCCTTCTTTGGTCACACGCACACGACGTTCGCCATTAGCCAACTCATAACGCAATAATGGCGCATCAATCAATTGCTGATCCAGACTAACTTGCCCTTTGACAATTGCAGCATAAGTTTTTTGAATTTTATGCTCACGCAGTAAATCCTGTAGTAATTTTAAGGTACTGCGTTTTTTACTGATCATGACCAAACCTGAGGTATCACGGTCAATACGATGAATCAATTCTAAATATTTTTTGCCAGTCGCAGCGCGTAACGCTTCGATTAAGCCATAAGCCACACCACTGCCACCATGTACGGCAATACCTGAAGGTTTATTAATCACCAACAAACCTTCGTCTTCATAGACCACACGGCTCAGTAAGCTTTGTGCTACATCATCACTCACCGGTACATCAGATTCATCTTTTTGTTCGTAACGAATTGGAGCGACACGAATTTGGTCACCAATGCTCAAACGTGTTTCTGCTTTTATTCTTTTTTTATTAACGCGTACTTGCCCTTCACGAATTAAGCGATAAATGCGACTTTTTGGAACACCTTTTAATCGGGTAAATAAAAAATTATCTATTCGCTGCCCTTCTTGATGTTCATCCACGTCAAACCAAGTGACACTTTGCCATTGCTGTGTAGAATTCATACGCTCGATTAATCCAAGATTTGTTAAATATGATTAAAAATTGATCATTTAGCTAAGTTATTTCACAAGAAACCTAAACTTAGCCCATAGGCAGATGCTGCAAGGTTTGATATATTCAGCGCACGGATACCACCGTAAGTGAGCATCAAATCAAAAATTTTATTTAGATAAAATTTTAAATCGATGAGATATTCACCAACAACTCGGATAGGTCCTAAAGAATTATGCCGACGCCGAAGGCTTATTATATCGGCAAAATGGCAAACTGTTGCGTTTAATTGTGCATCTGCACATACAGTTTGTTCAGAAAAAATATGTCGCCAGCAATTTGCTGGTTATTAAACGTAAACTGATCCACATCAGACAATTTGCTCCCTGATGTCGCATTCAGGCTAAAGCGTTGATGCATTGGAACTGCTAAGCAGAGATACGATGATCATTCCGTATCAAGACTTCCAGATGGATCGACTTCAATGCTTAATGACAGTGAAAGTCACCATCCAATGCACCGCTCACCCGCCAGTGAAGCGTACAGGAAACTTTGATTATGTCGGATCTAGTGATATTTCACAGATGTAAGACATACATGAAATATCAACGGATTCAAGATCGAAGCAGTATTGCTGACATCGAAGTAACCGTATCAAAACCCAGCTGGATATTTACAGTCAGTGGTTTCAGAGCTTCCTACACAAAGTTGCTTCTGAGTCTTGATCGCGCCAATTTGATGTCTGCTCAAAAATATTGAGCTTGTTGTTTGTGTGCATCACTATTAGGTGTCACACCCATGAAACGTATGTTGATTAATGCAACCCACGCAGAAGAAGTTCGCGTTGCACTTATCACTGGTAATCGTCTTTACGATTTCGATTTAGAGAATCGTACACGCGAACAAAAAAAATCAAATATCTATAAAGGTCATGTCACTCGCGTTGAACCGTCTTTAGAAGCGGTTTTCGTTGAGTACGGCGCACAGCGTCAAGGCTTTTTATCGATGCGAGAAATTGCAAACTCGTACTTCAAAGCTGACCCTCGTCAAACCTCAAATATTCGTGAACTCATCACTGAAGGCACTGAATTACTGGTTCAAGTTGAAAAAGAAGAACGTGGCAATAAAGGTGCTGCCCTATCTACTTTTATCTCACTTGCAGGCCGTTATTTGGTCCTCATGCCAAACAATCCAAAAGGTGGTGGTATTAGCCGTCAGATTTCTGGTTCAGTTCGTGAAGAATTGAAAGAAATTTTAGCGTCTTTAAATCTACCACGTGGCATGAGCGTCATCGTTCGTACCGCAGGGATTGGCCGTACTCAAGAAGAGCTTCAACTCGACTTGCAACATCTGCTTGACCTTTGGGCACAAATCCAAGGTTCAGCAAGTTCAGGCCCATCACCAATGCTAGTGCATCAAGAAGCTGGTGTAGTGACGCGTGCGATTCGTGATTATTTACGCGATGACGTTGCTGAGATTCTGATTGATAGCGAGCAAGCCTACAACGAAGCGTATAACTTCGTAAAAGCAGTGATGCCGCGTCAACTCGACAAATTAAAAACCTATACATTGAATGAGCCTTTATTTGCTCATTTTGGTATCGAAAGCCAAATCCAAACTGCGTATGAGCGTGAAGTAAAACTTCCATCTGGCGGTTCAATCGTGATTGATCAAACCGAAGCACTGGTATCAATTGATATCAACTCGGCAAAATCAACACGTGGCCATGATGTTGAAGAAACTGCGCTCAATACCAACTTAGAAGCTGCCGAAGAAATTGCACGTCAACTTCGTTTACGTGATATCGGTGGTTTAGTCGTGATCGATTTTATCGACATGACCAAAGACCGTAACCAACGTATGGTTGAAGCGAAATTACGTGAAGCAACTCAAAGCGATCGCGCACGTATTCAATTCGGTCAACTGTCACGTTTTGGCCTCATGGAAATGAGTCGTCAACGCCTACGTCCTTCTTTAGAAGAAGCGACTGGCTACGTATGCCCACGCTGTCATGGCACAGGCATGGTACGTGACTTACGTTCGCTGTCACTTTCGATTATGCGTAAGGTTGAAGAAATCGCTTTACGTGAGCGTCAAGGTGAAGTTCAAGTCGAAGTCCCTGTTGAAATTGCAGCATTCTTGTTGAATGAAAAGCGTCACAGCCTGGTTTACCTTGAGCAAACTTCGAATGTTCGTGTGACAGTATTGCCTCACCCACATTTAGAAACTCCACATTATCAAATCCAGTTCAATCCAGACGGTTTTGCACCTTCTAGTTATGAACGTACAGAAGCAACCCGTTCAAGTGAAAAAGAACTGGGTTATGAATCTTCTGACTGGCATTTAGAAGATGCAGAGCACCACCATGCTGCACCAACACAAAATAATGCAGCACCACAAAAGAAAGCGGCACAACAACACGCTGCTCAAGCAAAACAACCACAAGCAACGACACAAAAGTCAGCAAGTCCTTGTGCATGGTTAGAAAACTTATTTGTTCAAAAACAAGCACAAACCACTGACCAAGCACGTTCTGCACAAAATGCAGCAGCAGCCATTGAACAAATGGTAAATAATGGTGCTGTAAGCCGTGGTCAATTTGGTCAAGTGAATGCACCTGCTGCCACCGAAGTCGCAGCACCAGCAGCAAACAATGCTTATATTTCGCAAAATCCTGTGAAACAAGAAGCTCGTGAGCAGTTTGATAAAGACGAGAAATCAAATCGTCCAAATCAAAATCAGAAGAAGCGTAAGCACAAAGAACAACGCGAGCAACACGCGCATGCACATGAACAACAAACTCAAGTGCATGAAGAAGTGGTACAGCTTTCACGCCAAGAACAGCGTCATGAGCAACGTGAGCTAAAACGTCAGCAAAAACGTCAACAACCTCAAGAATCACAAAACCAGCAACAGCACAACAATGATGCTGCGCATGGTAACGAGGCTGCACCGTTGCCACGTCGTGATCGTAATCAGCAACGTCCAAATCGCCCAAATCGTCATCGCGATCAAAGCGTATTGAATGAAGCTCCTGCTACAACTGAAGCACCAGCGAATCCGCAACAGGTGAAAGTTGATGTGGTAGATGCTCCACGTTCAGCACCAATGAACACTGCCCTAATCGTTAATATTGATCAAGGTCAAAGTGAAATTGTGGCTCTGAACTCGCAACAAGCACCTGCTTTGACACCTAAAGTTGAAGCTGCGGTTGTTGAAAAAGCTGAAACCGCACCTGTTGTTCAAGCAGAAAAAGCTGCCGTTGCTGAACAAGCACCTGCAACAGAAACTGCTCAAGCACCTGTAAAACGTGCAGCCAATGACCCACGTTCACGTCGTCGTCAACGTGGTGCTCAAGCAGCTCAAAAAGCAGCACCTAAAGTCGTTGTGGCACCATCACAAATTCCGACTTTGGGTCAATACACGGTCAGCAGTTTGATTCGTCATGTCTATGGTGAAGATTGCACTATTCTCATTGACCAATTTGGCTTAATCACCACGTTTAACCGCGCACTACAAAAGTTTGCTGAACAATATGCAAACTCTTTAGTCGTGGAAACAACGGTTGAAGAAAATAAGCGTCCTGTCACACGTGATGCTGAACTTCCAAGCAAAAAAGTAGTGGAAGAAGCTGAACCAGCACCTGTGCTAGCACTTACACCACCAGAAGCAGCAGCAATTCGTGTTGCCAATGATCCGCGTGAACGTCGTCGTTTAGCGAAAATGGCAGCAGAGCAAGCGAAAGAAGCACATGTTGCCTCAAATGCAGCACCAGCTCCTGTGGAAAGCACTGAATCGAAAGAAGAAGTGAAACAAGCAGAAGATGTCGTTGTCGCAGAAGCAGCAGTAACTACTGCACCTGAGCAACAACCTTTAGAACTTGCCAGTACAGATGCTGTAGCAGAAGTTGCGCCAGTTGAGGCTGAAGCAGTTGAACCGGTTGTAACTGCAGAAGTTGAAACCGTAAGCGAGACTGTTGCAGAAGTTACCGAGCCTGCTCAAGCTGTTGAAAAAGCTGAACAAGCGACAACTTCGACAGAAGCAGAATTGGATGATGAAGCAGCGAAAGCGGAAAAAGAGAAATCTAGCCGCCCTCGTCGTCCACGTGGCCGTCCACCTAAAAAAGCCACAGCTGAGTGAGTAATTTGCTAAATTGCACTCAATAAGGCTAAGCCTAGTCATTTCGATGACTAGGCTTTTTTGTTATTTTGTCAAATTAGGTTGATTGCTCTAGGCACTTACCATTACAAAACAGCATTAACAAAATGGTGTGAATGGTTGTGTTCTAACGGATAGCCATTTCTTGGATTGATCGAAAAATAAATAGGATTGATATGAGCCAAACTACGCAGACCGATATTATTACCCTTGGTGATGTCGCAACTCGACTTCCTAACTTCATCACTAAAGTACCTCATATCCTCAATGGTCTTAAACAAGCATATTTGCGAACACCAACATCTCCTGCTGGTTTAGGTATTGCCTTTGAAAAAGCAGTCAAGCGTAACCCTCAAGGCATCGCACTGTTATTTGAAGATCAAAGCTATAGCTACCAAGCACTCAATGAATGGGCAAACCAAATTGCGCATTATTATTTATCGCTTGGTGCTAAAAAAGGCGATGTCATTGCAGTGATGGTTGAAAACCGTCCTGAACTTATTGCCTCTATCGTTGCATTGGCAAAAATTGGGGTGACAATTGCACTCGTCAATACCTCACAAGTCGGTAAGGTACTCGCGCACAGTATTAATCTGGTCAATCCAATTGCGGTGATTGCAGGTGAAGAAGTTCGCGCTGCGATTGATGAAGCACGTCAAGACTTAAAAGTTGCTCAAGATCGTTTCCACTGGTTTGCCGATCAAGAAACCCGTAAAAATGCAGGGACTGCACCACAAGGTTACGTGAACCTAGCGCAACAAATTGATCAATTCCCAAAATTCAATCCATCGACCACGCGCACAGTGACAGGTAAAGATGGTTTGTTCTACATCTATACCTCAGGTACAACAGGCTTACCAAAAGCAGTAATTTTCACTCATAGTCGCTGGACGCTGGCTTATGGCACCTATGGTCACATTCTGAATTTAGGTAAAGATGATGTGATGTACGTGACTCTCCCGCTTTACCATGCGACGGGTGTCGTCGTATGTTGGTGTGGTGTGATTGCTGGCAGTGCAACACTTGCTGTTCGTCGTAAATATTCAACCAGTGCCTTCTGGAAAGATGTACAGAAATTCAATGCCTCTGCAATTGGGTATGTCGGTGAACTGTGTCGTTACCTGATTGATGCACCTGCAACAGAACAAGATCGTGCACACCGCGTCACCAAAATGATCGGTAACGGCATGCGTCCGAATATCTGGGGCAAATTTAAAGAACGCTTTGGTGTCGAAGAAGTACTTGAACTTTACGCATCTAGCGAAGGTAACGTTGGTTTTAGCAACATCTTCAACTTTGACAACACCGTAGGCTTCTCTCCAACACCGTATGCAATCGTTGAATTCGACAAAGAGAAGAATGAATTAGTCCGCGATAAGAAAGGTCACTGTAAGAAAGTGAAAACAGGCGAAGTCGGTCTACTGATTGGTAAGATCACCAGCCGTTCACCATTCGATGGCTATACCGATCCTGAAAAGAACAAGTCTGTGATTTTGAAAGATGTGTTTACCCAAGGTGACTCATATTTCAATACAGGTGACTTGGTTCGTGATATCGGTTTCCGCCATGCACAGTTTGTGGACCGTTTAGGCGATACTTTCCGTTGGAAGGGTGAAAACGTTTCTACAACAGAAGTAGAAAACATGGTCTGCGAATATGAAAAGATCGTAGAGGCTGTGGTATACGGTGTAGAAATTCCAAATACCAATGGTCGCGCAGGTATGGCAGCGATCACCTTGGTCGATGGTGCAGAACTCAATGAAGCGGACTTAAGCGACATGGTTAATGTGTTTAAAAAATGCTTACCGTCTTATGCCATTCCCGTTTTCTTACGTGTTCAAGAGAAAGTAGAAACAACTGGAACATTTAAATACCAGAAGAATAAACTGAAAGAAGACTCATTTAATCCGAGCAAAACTTCTGAACGTTTACTGGTTTTATTACCAGGTGCAAGCAGCTATAGTGATGTAAATACTGAGATCTTTGATAATATTCAAAGCTATCAATACCGTTTCTAGTTTATTTTTTAGCTAAATAAGAGGAAATCGTGCTTTTTATAAACAATCATGCACATGTTTTTGAATTTCCTCTTGTGTTAGCTGAATAAGTTGCTAGAATACGCAACATCAAAACGAAGACGCATTTAGAACAAATTAGTTTTTCTTGCGAAGCTTGTTGAAATACTTGCTTAGGGTCGTTAGCTCAGCTGGTAGAGCAGCGGACTTTTAATCCGTTGGTCCCGCGTTCGAATCGCGGACGACCCACCATCTAATGTTTTGATACTCCTGAAAAGGATTGATAACCGAAAGTTATCAAGATTTGTAAGACTACGCGCTTTGCTTGTCTTGCAACAATTTTAGAGTGTTACTCTAAAATTCTTTCAGGGTCGTTAGCTCAGCTGGTAGAGCAGCGGACTTTTAATCCGTTGGTCCCGCGTTCGAATCGCGGACGACCCACCAAATTCTAAAAAGCCTCATCATTGATGAGGCTTTTTTATTGTCTACTCAATTTCTTTCTAAAAGATGACAACAGAACTGGTTTCACTCTAAGCATCCTTGCTTAAAGTCATCATGTGCTTAAATTATAAAAATGCTTCTAATACTGAATTTAAGAAAATATGTCCCTGCTCTGTACAAGCAATTCGCTGGCTATCCGCAATCAATAATTTTTTCTCGCGCAACCGCACTAGCTTTGGATTTAACTCATCCAGTTCAAGCCCAGTACGTTGAGCATAAAATGCTGCTGCAACACCTTCGTTTAAACGCAAAGCATTCATCATAAATTCAAAAGGTAATTCCTCAGCTTCGATACGCTTCATTTGCACATGCTCTGCAGGAACTTTAGCTAAATAATCTTTCGGCAACCGTGTTTTTTGAAAACGATAGACACCGTCCGGACGTGTCACCTTGCCATGTGCACCTGCGCCAATCGCCAGATAATCACCAAATTGCCAATAATTTAAATTATGCGCAGATGGCTTTTCCTTACGCCATGCTGAAACTTCATAATTCACATAACCATTAGCTTTTAAATACGCCTCACCCTGTTCTTGAATATGTTCTAAAACCTCATCTTGTGGCAATACAGGCTGAGTGCGGAAGAAAACCGTGTTTGGCTCAATGGTCAGTTGATACCAGCTAATATGCGTTGCACCATGCTCTACAGCCAATTTAAGATCCGTTAAGGCTTGTTCTTCTGTTTGTTGGGGTAAACCATGCATAAGATCAACATTAACACGCTCAAAGCCTGCTTGACGCGCCTGCTGAATCGCATCCAGTGCATTATTGGCTGAATGAATTCGACCAAGTCGCTGTAAATGTTCTGGATCAAAACTTTGTACGCCCAGTGATAAACGATTAATCCCCACCGCCAGATAATCGGCAAATGGATCATGCTCAACCGTACCTGGATTAGCTTCCAGTGTAATTTCACAGTCATCTTCAAAGTCTAAATGCGCTTTGAGTTGATCGAACAACCATTGATAACCTTGTGCAGAAATCAGTGACGGCGTACCACCACCAATAAATACACTGTGGATAGACCGCCCTTGCGCCATTTCAACCTGAGTCTCAAAGTCAGCCACCAATGCTTCAAGATATTGCTGTTCCAAGTCCATCGACAATTGCCCATCAGGAACAGCATGCGAATTAAAGTCACAATAAGGACATTTACGTACACACCAAGGCATATGAATATACAAAGACAGTGGAATATTTACTGGATTTAACAGACTCAAGATACAAGCTCAACAACAGAACCTGATTATTTTAACATGACTCGACTCGGCACGGTTGCCGCTTCGACGATACACACGGCTTATCATCCCCTATGTATTCAGTTAGACTGAGAACATAAAGAACAATTAGACCGATAATATGATGAAAATTTCCAGCCAATTGCTATTTATCCTTCCCCTTGCTTTAGGAATCGGGATTGCAATGGCCTTTCAAACGGCAATCAATGCACAGCTCCGAGAGTATCTCAACTCACCACTGCAAGCCGCCTTACTTTCCTTTTTGATTGGGACGATTATTCTAGCCCTATTAGTTTATTTCCAAGGTGCAGACAGACCCAGTTTAAGTGAACTTTCACAAATTCCATGGTTTCTTTGGTTAGGCGGCTGCCTTGGGGTTTATGCAATCAGTATGAGCATTTATACTGCACCTAAACTCGGATTTTTAACTTTTTCAGGTTTAGTGATTTTTGGACAATTGGTAATTTCCATGTTGATTGATCACTTTGGCTGGTTAGGTACAGACAAAACACCAATTAACTGGCAACGCCTACTGGGCAGTATTGTAATTTTTATTGGTGTGTTATTAACACTACAACGCTAATTCTCCCCCCATTTTAATAAGAGTATTTTTTGTGTCCCATGCCACAACCAAGCGATTTGAACTCAAACAGCTATTTCATTTGATGTTTCCAATTCTAATTACACAATTTGCCCAAGCTGGATTAGGTTTAATCGATACCATTATGGCAGGGCATCTTTCTGCTACGGATCTGGCAGCGATCGCAGTCGGTGTTGGTTTGTGGATTCCCATCATGCTGCTCTTTGCAGGAATCATGTTGGCAACAACACCTTTGGTTGCTGAGGCGCGTGGTGCAAGAACACCCGAAAAAATTCCAACCATTGCCCGACAGTCTCTATGGGTCGCTGTCATTCTCGGTATCGTAGCGATGCTAATTCTGCAATGTATGCCAATGTTCCTGCCCCTGTTTGGTGTGCCTGAAAGCTTAATACCGAAAGCAAGCCTGTTCTTACATGCGATTGGTTTTGGTATGCCTGCAGTCATGATGTATGCAGCACTGCGTAGTTATTCCGAAGCGTTGGGACATCCACGCCCTGTCACAGCCATTAGCTTGATTGCCTTATTGGTACTGATTCCGCTGAACTTTATCTTTATGTATGGCTTTGGACCAATTCCTGCACTAGGCAGCGCAGGTTGTGGTTTTGCAACGGCGATCTTGCAATGGCTCATGTTTATCACTTTAGCCATTTATATTTCCAAAGCAAAAGCCTATAAACAGGCGCCTATCTTCACCAAATGGGAAAGAATTGATCCAGTTTGGATTAAACGCATTTTAAAATTGGGTTTACCCATTGGACTTGCTGTATTTTTTGAAGTCAGTATTTTCAGTACCGGTGCAATTGTACTTGGCCCACTTGGTGAAAATGCCATTGCAGCTCACCAGATTGCAATTTCAGTCACTTCTCAGCTGTTTATGATCCCACTGTCCTTAGCGATTGCATTGACGATTCGTGTTGGCATGTATTATGGCGAACAAAACTGGCATGCAATGCGTCAAGTACAAATTGTGGGATTGATTACGGCCACGATCTTTGCAGCCTTGACCATGACATTGATTGCGCTTGCGCGTCCCTATATCGTGGCGATCTATACTACTGATATTAATGTCATTCCTGTTGCGATGTACTTACTCTGGTTCGCGATGGCCTATCAGTTGATGGACGCATGGCAAGTCAGTGCCGCAGGTTGTTTACGTGGTATGCAGGATACTCAGGCTCCTATGTGGATCACCTTGATGGCGTATTGGGTCATAGCATTCCCGATTGGTTTATACCTTGCTCGCTATACGGTTTGGGGTGCTGCTGGTGTCTGGCTCGGCCTGATTATTGGTTTAAGTATTGCCTGTGTTTTACTGATTGGTCGTTTATATTTTAACAATAAGCGTTTGATGCAAATGGCTAGCCCAAAGCTATAAACATGACCTTGTGTTAAAACCAAGCCTACAGAGGTGGCATGGATACTGCCTCTGTTAGGCCTCCAATACTGTCCATTTTGATCGTTAAAAATTAAAGTAAAGTCCGATACATCCTACATTCGACGGTCCTGATCAAAATTAAGTTATACAAATTTTTATTCTTTAATTCGGCCTCATTTCATACTTACATCACTTAACATTTTGTTATAGGCAATTTAAGTTTTGTCGCCTATGATCAAGATATCACTTTGAAACTAGATCGACCGAGGTCAAGCGCATATGGCAAAGCATGCAAGCTCTCCCAGTAGACGTTTTTTAAAACTGGCTGGCATGACCGCAAGTATTGCCAGTAAAAGTGTTGCCAATTCCATTCGAAATCTCACGGCAGACGAAGAACAAAAAAACGCTGCACGTAGCAAACTGTTTCAAGACATTGGTTTACAGATTGCAGATACATTGGGAGAAATGAAAGGCGCAGTAATGAAAGTTGGGCAAATCGCCTCACAATATAAAGATATTTTCCCACCAGAAGTGGCAAAGGCTATAGCCAAACTACAACGTCAAGCCCCTGCCATGCCCTTTTCTGCCATTCAGCAACAAGTTGAAAAAGAGTTGGGCAAACCTTTAAACCAGATTTTTAGCTCTTTTGAAGTAGAACCTTTTGCTGCTGCCTCAATTGGACAAGTACACCGTGCAGTACTACCAGACGGTCAAGCTGTGGTGGTGAAAGTGCAATATCCTGGGGTGGATCAAGCCTGTGAAAGTGATTTAAAACAAGTCCGTCTCGCTTTACGCTTAATGGGCGTGTTAAAGATTGATAAGAAGCTGCAAGATCAACTGTTTCAGGAAATTCAAGACAGCCTTTCTGCGGAACTGAATTATGAAATTGAAGCACAAAACCTAGAAGTCTTTAAAACCTTCCATGAAAAGCTCGATGATCAAATCATTATCCCAACTGTATATAAAGATTATTCTTCTCGTCGTGTATTGACCCTCAGTCTTGAACAAGGTGAATCCATCGAAACGGCAAGTACATGGTCGGTTGAAACACGTAATCAAATTGGTCGTCGTCTGATTCGTGCTTTAGGACAGGAAATGTTTTTCTTGAAGCGTTTCCATTGTGACCCGCATCCAGGCAACTTTGCTTTCCGTGCAGATGGCAGCGTGATTATTTATGATTACGGCAGCGTAAAAACCCTTTCACCTGAAATCATTCAGCATTTCAAAGCACTGGTGAATGCTGCTCGCCAAGAAGATATTGCTCAGGTTGAAGATCTGCTGGTGGAATTACATTCGATTGCTGAAAAGCAGAAATTCCCAAGTGAGTTATATACACAATGGATTGAAATCCTGTTGCGTCCTCTAAGCACACATTATGATTTTGCCGAAAACTCATCACATCACGATGGTATACGTCTGGTCAAACAATCATTGAAATACTGGGATGTGTTTAAACCCTCTCCAGATACCCTCATGGTTAATCGAACTATTTCAGGACATTATTGGAATCTCATTCACCTCAAAGTGCATGACAATCTCAATGATTTGTTTGAAGAATTAGTTCCAAACTAGTCCATATAAAAATGCCAATCATCTGATTGGCATTTTTATGAACTCATTTATTTTAGCCCATCAATTTTCGTTATTTTTTCCCCATACTCGATAAAGTATGAGGCAATTGAACCAATACAATCACATGATCAAAGCTAGGTTTTTCGGTACTTGCCGATCAGCTATTTAAAAATAAGTGCCAACAAAACTTGAAATGAAGAAGATTGACTTCACATATTGTTATGTTATAACATTTCCACAAATAATAGGAGTCATTCAAAATGCGTAAAGGTATTCATCCAACCTATCAACAAGTGCTGTTTCACGATACCAATGCGGATACTTATTTCTTAATTGGTAGTACCCTGCAAAGCAAACAAACTCGTGAATATCAAGGTAAAGTTTATCCATACGTGACCCTTGATATTTCAAGTGCATCACATCCGTTTTATACAGGTGAAGTACGTCAGGCAAGTAATGAAGGACGTGTCGCAAGCTTTAACAAACGCTTTGCACGTTTCAATCGCAATAGTTAATCTTCTGTTAAGTTTCACATATTAAGCTGTAAACATTAGAAGTCTAAGGCTATCTCTCCTCCACTTAGACTTCTTTTTTTATACCTAACGTTTACCCTCTAAGAATCCGTCGTTGCTTGTCCAACTACACCAAACTCAATTGGTGTTTTGACATAGAACAAAGAAACTTCTTTATCATTCAAATAATTCATTAATTCGACTGCCTGCTCATTTGTTACTGCGAACTGGATCTGTACAGGTCGATCAGCCAACTCAAAGAAACTGGCAGAATGAAACAAACCATGATGATCAACGCCTTCCAGTCCAGCGAGCACGGTTGCGCCACGTAAATTCATTTGTTTTGCGACAGACAATAACCATTCGCTGATCGGTTGTCCCTGATAGTTACGATTCTGGGCGGTATAAAAAGTAATTAAAAATCCATTCATTATCGTTGCTCCTCAACTATGCAGCACTCAGCCATTGATGCAAACTCATGCCTAAAATCGTAAATAGCAACGACCCAAGTACATGAATCAGAATCGCTGCACAGGCATAACCCAACTTACCACTTTGCAATAACGCAAGAATCTCGGCAGAAAAGGTCGAAAAGGTGGTTAATGCACCACAAAAGCCTGTGATTACAAACAGCTTGTAATTAGGACTCAATGAGCTTTGAGAAAAATAGGAAATTGCAAAACCAATAATAAAGCCACCAACAAAATTGACTGTGACCGTACCCAAAGGAATCGTTGGAAAGATCGGATTCAGTTTTAGCCCCAAAAACCAACGCAGCCATGCGCCGAGTACCGAGCCTAAAGCGATTGAAAGTAATGGATAGTACATGACTTACTCCAAAGACAATGTTGGAGTGAAAGAATAGGGTGACATGGATTTATAGCTATTGTTTTGAAGAATTTTCATTGGCGAACTCCAAAAATGGGAACAGAGCACGCACGAACCTACGCCCCCTGTTCAGGGTAACGTAGGCATCATTAGCCATTATGGCGGTTTGTGACAGGAGGAATGCCATCTCCTTTGCTCTAAAATAACATATTTTTTGGGCAACTCAACCCATGTTTTGATGCTGAATGACGCTGTGTATAAACATCAACTTATCCACAGCTTATTCCGATGTTGCTAAAACTTTTTCCCCAACCACATAGAAATCTAATGCAGGTACGACAAAAGCGAAGGCTTCTGTCTCCTGATCTAAACCGAATTGTTGCAATAATTTGGGTGCTTGTAATGCACGAACCTGAGCAGCTTGAGTCTGTTGAAACTGAAACGGCATCTGAATATCCCCTTGCGACATTCGAGTCGGTTGATCGATCCATTCTGTCCATGCATGGTCTTGATCAACTAAGAATTGAACGGCAGCATCCCATGATGGAAATAGCATTTCCCATGCAGTAGGTAATTGCTTTTGCTTCATTATCTGCACATCGCTGATCAAGGCATAATCCTTATCAACGCTAATTTCAGTATGGATACTGCCTTGTTGTTCATCAAATTGATGTTGAAACACCGAAGCATATTGTGCTGGCATCACATCACTGGCAAAACGGCCACCAATCACATATAAGGCCTGATCGACGATTACCTGCTCAAAAATCACGGTCTTTGAATGCGACTCATCCAAATAAAAGCGCCAGTTACTTTGTCGAGGTGAAGGCATTAACTGACGTAATTTTCCCAAGAAACTGAAACCAAAATGATGATGCTGATAAGTCAGAATGGTAAAAATGGTTTTCCCATCTTTTTCCCATAACTGTACATCTTTCGGATAGCGCTGACGGACCTGTTCAACATCCACCAGCCACGATAAATACACAATATTGCTGACCCGACTCTGCAAAGGCATAAACGGCAATATGCGCATCATCAAACGGCGCAGTTGCAATAGGAAACGGCAACTAAAAACGGGAGCGAGAAAGCGCAATAAGCGTTTGGATGGCGGTAATTTAAAGTCATGTCGATTCATTATTATTCAGCACATTCATAAGCATTCTGAGCATAAACCGCCAGCGCTATAACGTCTAGTTCAGATATCTATCGACTTCTATTCTACATTTTCAATGTTATGATGCTGCCATTGATTCAATAAACATGGAATTTTGAAATGGCTCAAAGCTTATTGGCGCAACTTAAAGATGGCTCGGCAAAATTTGCTGATGTATTGGCATTTATCGAAGCACGTTATCAACACACTCCAACAGCCTTTCAAAATGGCGCACAGTCAAATGCAGCCACAGAGAACCAAGGCAGTGCCAAAGTACTTAGCTTTGCAAAAATTGAAGGTTTGAGCCAAGCAGAGACATTAAGTTTATTTGCAGAACATTACGCTTCTGTACTGGCGACCCCTGAGGCGACTGATCACCAGAATATTCGTCAATTCATGCAACACGGTTGGGATGGCGTGAAGTTTGAAGGTGAAGCTTTAGCTGCAAAATAAGAAAAGGAGGCGCAAAGCCTCCTTTTTATTATTTCTATTCAATGGCTAAGGTCTTGTCAATTTTCGCAAGTCCGTGGTTAAACTATAAAAATCACCACCCATTTTCCCGACACTGTCCAGTTGCTGTTGATCAATCATCTGTCCATTCCAAAGCCGATCATCAACATAAATTAACTTCACATCCAGCAAAGCCACTGTACCACCCGATGGAAGCGTACTGAGTTGCAGCACTTCCCTTAACTGGCACTCATAACGAATAGGTGCATCTCTGACAGATAAAGCTGCAACGGTATGGCTTGGTTCAACCTCAATCTTGGCAAAATCAAATTCACTTTGCTCTGGTGGCAATAAAGCACAGGATAAATTCATCTTTTCCAGCAACGCTGAATTCACAATATGCACGACACATTCTCGTGTATCGATCAAATTGCGAATGGTATCTTTATCCTGACCATTTCTTGGATTGACCTGCGAATACCATAAAATGGGTGGGTTACAGCTGGCAACATTAAAAAATGAATAAGGTGCAATATTTGCTACGCCATCTACAGAAAGCGTACTAATCCATGCAATCGGTCGTGGTGAAATCCCACCAACCAATAAGCGGTAGATATCATTTGCTTCTAAATCTGAAGTCTCAAAAATCATCGCAAAAATACATCCTGCTTAAGGACGTTCAGCATATTGCGGTAAATCATCTGCGATACAATCCCATTCTGCTTTAGACGCAGCAAAAATATGCATACTTGGCTTTTGCTGTAATGGTGTATCCAATGTCCCGATTCTTAATCGATAAAGCTCAGGCTGTGCATCCCGCGAACTGATCAATGGAGAGCCACATTCGCCACAGAACCAGCGATACACGCCATATGCGGCAAACTTTTTAACCAGCTCTTCACCCTGTACAATTTTAAACGCTGTGCTGCTAATCGGTGCATTGGTTGCATAGGCCGTACCATTGGCTTTTCGGCAACGTTGACAATGGCATTGTATGATCTCACCAATTTCACCATGAATCTCATAATGAATCCCATCACATAAACAACTGCCACGATAGACCGATGAAGCTTGAGACATATCCCTATTCCTGATGAACATTTACTCAAAACTAGCATTTTTAAATGCTGAATCACAAGGCAAATCTGCTCAAGAAATATAAGCAGTTTTAAGGGAAATCACACAGCTCTTTTAAACTCAACTGATCAAGGCAGAAAATACCCCAATGATCAAAACGTAGAACAGAATAGGCAATCCTAAAAACCAAAATTTTGCCCAGCCATTGGTATGAAACACTTGGGTAACCCCGCGGTAACTCACCCAACATGAGAAGAATAAAAATGGAACTGAAATAAAGCCTAAAATTGTAGATTGATTATAGGCTTCAATATAATTTGGATATAAAAAAGTTTGGATCGCCGTTGTAATCACGATCGGCAAAGCAAAGACAAACGATTGCAGCACATACACGTGTCGGGCAAGTTGTGGATCAGCCTCTTTAACACCTGAAAACTGCAGCCTTTTCTTATACCACCAGCCTTGAATCAACCAGCCAAATGCAGCAGAAATAATCCCCATACCCAGCACCCATAACCAGTAAATTGACCAAGAATCCACAGCTGAGCTCATGAAAGAGGTTCTATTTGTTGTTTCGGCACGTAATAGCTGCTGATCGATTCGGTCCATCACCGTCACCACACCAATTAAGTAAGCAATCACAATAATGCTTTGATGATGATAGTTTTTAGATTGTGAAAAGAATTTTTTCGGTTGAAAAAATAAAGTGAACACTTGCTTCGGTTGCAATGGTTTTATTATTACGTTGTCTTGTGTTTCTACCGTCGGCTCAATATTCATATACCCTCTTCATCAATTGATTTAGCTTATTTTTATTCAAACATTTTAGCTTATTTTATCATTTGATAAATGTATTAACCCCTTCTGCTGCTGCTCTTCCAGTTGCAAAGCAGGCTGTCAGCAAATAGCCACCTGTGGGTGCATCCCAATCCAGCATTTCACCACAACAAAACACATAAGGATTAGATTGTAATTGCAGTTGTGGGGATACAGCAGTTTGCTTCACACCACCGGCACAGCTGATGGCCTCTTCGATTGGACGGAAACCATCCAAAGGAATACTCAACTGCTTAATTTGCTGAGCCATTTGCTTGGCATCTGACCATAAGCTTTTTTCGACAATTTCTCGAAGTAGATTAATTTTGACAGTGTCTAAACCTGCTTTACGCCAGAGATTGGTCAAAGACTGCTTTTTATTGCCCTGTAATTTCTTTTCTAATTGATCAATGCTGACATCAGGCAGTAAATCCAGATGTAACTGTAAACACTGTTTTTGGCCAAGCTGTGCTCTGAGATCACGACCCAGTTTATAAATCACGCCACTCTCAAAGCCGTAGTGAGTAATGATGATATCGCCATGAGTTTGCTGTTCGGATTGCACCCATGCATTGACACGCTTCAACGGCTGACCGAAGCACGCCTGCATGAACGGCGACCATGTTTTCAGCACACCAGCATTACTGGCTTGGAAAGGCTCAATTTCATTTTTTGAGAGCCATGGCTGCCAAGCACCATCACTGCCTAATTGTGACCATGACACCGCCCCACAGGCCAAAATAATGGCATCATACGTTGCACTAAAGCGCTCGGTTTGGTTCTCAATCGTAAGTTGATTATTGGATAAATCCACACAACGATGACGATAATGAACACGCACACCATCAGCCATTAATCGTTTTAACCATGCACGAAGTAAGGGGGCAGCTTTCATTTCAATCGGGAAAATGCGACCAGAGCTACCGATATAAGATTCGATCCCAAGTCCTTGCATCCAGTTCTGAATCCACTGTGCGTCCCATTGCTTAATCCATGTGCCCAACCATTCTGCACGATCATAACGTTGTATAAACGTATCCACAGGTTCAGCATGTGAAATGTTTAAACCTGTTTTACCCGCCATTAAAAACTTACGTGCCGCCGAAGGTTTTTGTTCAAACACATCAATTTCATAGTCATATTGGCTTAGAACCTCAGCAGCCATCAAACCTGCTGGGCCTGCACCAATAATTGCAACACGCTTAGGCATCAGCTTGCTCTTGAGCGTTTTGACCTTGTAACGGTTCAAAATCATCAAAGCGGGTTGCATAGCCTTCTGGTTTTCGAATGATCAACTGTTGGCACAATTCACCACGCTCTAAATATTTGATTTCAAAATGTGTTCGGGCAGAATCTGCTGCAATTTTTTGCTTTTCATGCGGCAGCTTCCACAATTCAATCAATTGTTGTTCTGCTTCATCAATATATTCAGGAATATTACTCGCCAAAGTAATTGTGCCATTCGGCTGAAGGCGAGACAGTAGAAACTCAAAGAACGGCATATTCAGCCAACGCTGCGCAGGATTATGCGGTTCTGGATTCGGATAGAGAATAAAAAATTGTTCAACTTGTGCAGGGAATAACGCATGCACCACCCAAGGAAGTGCATCCGCATGAATCGGATTTAAATATTCACGTGGTTCTAATTGATGCTGTTTCTGCATTGCCACAAATTTTTCTTTGGTTCGCTCAATTGCATACAACGTGGTGTGCGGATTTTGCTCAGTAAACAATAAGGCATGTTTACCTTTTCCTGCCCCAATCTCAACGCAAATCGGCGTGTTAGGAATGGCTATAAAATCACGAGGGGCTTGCATACGTTGTGCTTGAAATTGACGAATCGACATAATCTCATCAAACTATCTAGAAATCGGCATAAGTCTAACAACTCACCTTACTTTTGCCTAATCTATTTGCTCTTTGTTTTAGGAATTTTCTATGCCACGTACATTCCCCTGCCCGCGTTGCGGTGAAGCCAGCACTTGGGAAGGTAATCAATCTCGTCCTTTCTGTTCAGAACGCTGTAAGTTGATTGATCTTGGTGCCTGGGCCAGTGATGAGTACAAACTGCCTACACAAGATGCCCCACAAGCAGACCGCAAACGCAATGAAGATGATTATGAAGACTAATCATCTTCATTTTTCAAAAAATAAAATTAAATATTGATCATCTTAGATTTATTTTAATAAAAATTTACATATTTTAGATATGTGATTTACATCACGGTAATTTACTTTTTTATGACCCTGTGCAAATCTTAAGCTATACATTGTATTGAATAAAAATAGCAAATAACACGACAACTTATCGCTCACACTGATCCAACTTTACTCTAAATTTTATAGGGATCAGTTTGTTTAATAAAAATATTTAGACTTACCAGGATGTAATAATGAATCAGTATATTCCCTATCAACTGAAGGTTTTGGTCAACCAAATCGATCCAAACTTAGATGCCAATTGGCAGACTCATTTACAGGCACTTTTTGTCACATGCTCTCATGAAGACTGCGAAAATATCTGCCAACAGATATTGCAACTCAAAAAAATCCATTGGAATCGAAAAGAAAATAGCTTCTGCTATTTGGCCAAACATGACATCAATCTACTGGCAGAAAAAATTCAAGATGCACCCATGAAGGTATTGGTCAGAACCATTGCCAACTCCTTAGAGAAATTAAAACAATACAATGATATCTATGCAATTTCTGATTATTTAGAGAATATGCTGAGTCAAATCCATCGGATTAATATCGAAGATGACTTTGATCTACAAGAACAAAAAAAACAGGTGCTAAAAGAATTTATTTATGCTGCAGCACAAATCATCTTGGCAAAAGAACTGATCCAATTACCTCGCAATCAACGCAATATCAATACGGACATCATCAAGACTTTTATTAGCGAAGTATTTTTAAAACAACAACTACTCAAATATTCTTTTAACATCGTTCGTGCTCATCAACTACGAGAAGAAAAGCCGCATATTCTTAAATATTTTTTATATAAGCAGCAGAAATCTAGACAACTGGATATCGTTAGAACCTCTAGATATATTTTTGCACTCGCTCCGAGCAAGGAAGGATTAACAAATACATTTTCAATTCGACGCTTTTTACAAGAAGAACAATTTGAAGCCTGCGAAAACGTTTACTTTAATTCCGCCATTTTAGATTTAGATCAGATTGAAAACGAGTCACATCACGAACAGTTTCAATGGCAAGTAAGCCACATCATTACCATTGATAAACAGGTCAACCAATATGTCTCTGATGTGGTCCGCCAAATCGAACTGTATGCCAATAAAACTCTGATTCCATTTTTGATGGAACCTCTCAATCCTCAGGGCGTGTTTATTGAAAAGTTGATTGAACAGCGACTGATTGATTTTGAACAAAAGTTATGTCGCCATATTCTTGAACCAATTGCAGATGCCTTAAAACATGCTGTTCATCATAGTGATGAATGCAGCTACCTGTATCTGAGTGTCAAACAAACACTGGACGATCTAATTAGCCACTTTATTGAATTTCACTCTCAGCCTTCAATCATCTTCAATAAACAGGTCAATTTGTTCATCGCCCGACTTAAATCTTATGCCACCTTATTGCAAAAACGACATGCCGATGTGTTTACTGTATTTTCGTATGAAGATTGGAAAAAACACCACGCAGAAGCACTGGAACCAACCAATATCCTCAAAGATCTCAGCGCAAGTTCCTTACAAGAATATAAAGATGCATTTTCAGAATTAAAGGAAAATCAACGCCAACTTAAACAAAGCGCGTCACTTCTCAGTAAGCTACTAAATAAACCTCAGAAAATTAAAGATAATATTATCAAGTTAAAAGAAAAAACCACGCAAATCAAAAGACATGCGCATCAGGAAATTATTCGCATTCAACGGCGCTTTCCATCATTGATTGTGTATTTAGAGTTTGAGTCGCTCATCTCAATCAATCATAAAGAACGCCATTATGCTTTTCCTACAGGCGACAATGGTATTACACGATTACCGATTTTGATTCAAATCCCAGAAGATAAAGCGTCTTTTGACTTACAAACAATTTGTAATAGTTTGAATTTTGATGTGAATCTTGCTAATCAAAAATGGCTGGAAACAATTTGAACCACAAGCTTCTGTATAAATTCCAATCTTTATACAGAAGCTGAAATCAAAGATTAACCTGCTTTACTGGCAACAAATGGGTTAAATTGCTTCTCATAGCCAATGGTACTCATTGGCCCATGTCCTGAAATAAATTGCGTTTCATCTGGCAGGCTAAAGCATTCGCGCTGAATCGAATCTAATAGCTGCTGGTGATTGCCTTTTGGGAAATCTGTCCGCCCAATCGAACCCTTAAACAGTACATCGCCAGTCCATAGCAAGCCATGTTTAGCGTTATAGAACATCACATGACCTGGGGTATGCCCTGGTGCAAAACGCACTTCAAACTCATCATCACCCAGCTTTAATACTTCGCCACCTTCAAGCCATTGATCAACTTTTACAGGTTGCGGAATTGGGAAACCATAACGAGCCGAGACTTCTTGAATCATATCCAACCAGAACTGGTCTTCTTTGTGCGGACCAATCACAGGGATTTTCCACGCTTCAGCCAACTCACCGACTGCACCTGTATGATCAAGATGTCCATGGGTCAACCATAATGCTTTCACTTTTAAGCCCAAGCTTTCTACTTCTTTTTTAAGTACCGCAGCATCACCGCCCGCATCAATCAAAATCGCTTCTTTGCTTTCACTGTCCCACAAGATTGAGCAGTTTTGGGCAAATGCAGTAACAGGGACAATTTTGACTTGTAGCATAGAAACCTCTGGCGAAATAAAGAGTCGATTTAACGATGGGCTAAGGTATGAGTGAGTGCGTCAAGATTAGCCTGAACCAGACTGGCAAGCAAATCTATATGCGCCTGATCTGCATTCAGGGCAGGAATATAGGCATAGTCTCTACCGCCTGCATGCTGGAAAATCTCTTTATTTTGCATTGCCAACTCTTCCAACGTTTCCAGACAATCGGCTGAAAATGCAGGACTAATCACCTGCACAGACTGAACTTTTTGCTCACCCCATTGTTGTAATAGTTGGTCGGTATAAGGTTTGACCCACTCTTGTTTGCCAAAACGAGATTGGAAGCTGATTGCCCATTCATGCTCTTGCAGATGTAAAGCCTCCGCCACCAGACGCGCGGTCATTCGACAACGATCGGCATAAGGATCACCTTTATCGGCATAAGGCTGAGGAATACCGTGGAACGACATGAGTAATTTTTCAGGTTTTCCATGCTGCAATTGATAATTTAATACACTATCTACCAAAGCCTGAATAAACAGAGGATGCTGATAATAATCCTTAATCAGGGTAATACCAGGTAAGTGGCGCTGCTGTGGAATCCATTTGGCAAAGGCATCGTATAAAGGTGCAGTTGAGGTCGCAGAATATTGCGGGAACAAGGGTAATAAAATGACATGCTCTTGTGGGGTTTGCGCCAGTTGATCAAGTACATCATGAATACTGGGTTGACCATAAGTCATTGCAGGGACAACGCTAAGATCAAACTGATGATTTTCTTCTTGTAGACGCTGCTTAATCAGCAGTGTTTGTTCCAATACAATTTCACGCATTGGCGAGTCATTTGACCAAACCGAAGCATAAGCTTCAGCCACACGTTTTGGACGAAAGGTCAGGACAAATAAGTGCAGGATGATCCACCAAAGCAGTTTTGGAATCTCGATCACACGTGTATCAGATAAAAATTGCTTCAGAAAGCGTCGTACAGCTGGCACAGTAGCTGCATCAGGCGTTCCCAAATTTGCCAGAACCACCGTCACTTTAGGTTTTTGTGTCGCTAACATAGACCGCATCCGCTTTTCATTGAATTCATTCAATTACTTTAGCAGTTTTAGCGCTTTTTACTAAATTGGATTAATGCATGGTCTTAAATTGAAAAACCCGATTACTGTCCAAAACATTACTTTCCAACAATTTCTGCCCTTTGGAAGTCAGTTGCCACAACATACGCTGGCGATCATCCCGTCCAGTTGGCACAATCCATTCATTTTGACGCATTTGTAACTTGATCTCATGCAAAGCACGAATATTTACCTGCGCGCGCGACACCGCATGCGCCCGTGGCATTTCTTTGCGGGCATCGTCCAAACCCGTTTCATTCAAATATCCATTCATTCTTTTTGAAAAATATTCTTCAGGGGTCGGAGTCACAAATGCGGTGCCTAAAACATTTAACAATTGTGCCCAAGTCATTTTACGATGCGGTTTAACTTCCTTGAAGTTACCATCTTGATAAGCATGCATACGGTATTCAAATGAATAGAGTTCATGCATGGAGACTTTGGGTACATTGGTCAGTGGGTCTGCTTCACGATTCCCCAGTTCAGTTTCCAGCTGTTTCACTTTGGCACGCAATGCATCAATTTCATCGCGCAATACTTGCGTGTTTTGTGGACGTACCCAACCCACTACAGGATAACGCTCTAGCATCTGCGGCATACTGGAACGCACTGCCAACTCTAGATCTCTTAATGTGCGATAACAGAATACTTGGTCAACTTCATGTTGAAGCTGCTTTCTAAACTCTTTAAATTTTTCTTTTAACTCAGATTTATGATCATGCAGTTTTGTATCACGCGATTCTGGATCTTCATGCATAAACACAATCACAGGCTTCTGTTTGGTCATCGCATAAATATATTCCAGATGCATATAGCCCACACCTGAAACCGATTGTTCGCCATATTGGCTACCCAAGAGAATCACCACATAATCACAATCATCAATTTGACGGCGTGCAATTGATGTACTTAAAGGCGTACGTTGTTCTAAACCCCAAGACAGGAATCCCATTCCCACAAGAGTTTGTGCCAAAACCGCTCGCTCTGGTTGCATTTCATTGCCAGAGGTAGAAATAAAGACTTGATAACGAGTATCTTGCATAGGCTAAGCCCCAATTCATTTATCAATAATATCAAGTATGCATCTTGATTTTTATTAACAGCTATCCCCAATAAAATATATAAAACTGGCTCGATTTTAGATATGAAAAACACCTAGATCGTCCAAATTTCTAACTTTCCATGTTAATTGTTCTGGTATTAGGTGCTGAAGGACTGGTTGCAGTGCAACAGCATTGTTACCACTGACATAACATTCAATACGTGTAATGTTATGACGCAATTTGTCACATAATAACCCATTTTTAATTAAAATATAGGTGGTTTGTCGTGCAACTGCTTGTCCAGAATCAATTAATTTTAATTTTTCTGCAAAAATCTGATGAATCGCTTGTTTTAGAAATGGATAGTGGGTACATCCCAGCACTAAATAATCAGCGCCCTGCTCAACCACAGGTTGAAGTATCTGTTGCAAGACCTTTAAACATGCTGGACTCATTTCCTGACCAGCTTCCACAAACGGCACCAATTCTAAATTCGTGACCGTTAAAACATTAACGCCAGCAGGCTCCGCAAATTTAGCGATGACATCTTTGATCAACTGACCGCGAAAGGTTGCAGGTGTCGCCAGTACCGCTACAACTTTTGACTGGGTTTGAATCACGGCAGGTTTCAATGCAGGTACTAAGCCAACAATTGGAAATCGCTCACCATAATGGTCACGTAAATAATCTAAGCTAAATGCCGAAGCTGTATTACATGCGACAACCGCAATTTTGCAGCCTTGACGATACAACCATTCAATCGCTTGAGCCGTGAGCTGGCGGATTTCCTGATCACTACGTGCCCCATACGGAACATGTGCCGTATCTGCATAGTAGATAATCTGTTCATTGGGTAAATGTCGGGCAATCTCCTGTGCGACCGACAATCCACCTACCCCTGAATCAAAAACACCAATAGGCGCATCTGATGACGCATGTGGCATAGGATTGAGTAAAAGAGGCATCGATTGAACAGCTGTCATACACACTTAGGCATTGGTTTATTCGCTCTTTTAAGCTTAAACCTCAGGTGCTCAAATGCAAGACCAAATCACCACTTTTTAGTGTTAAAACCGTCTCGCCCTGCGCATTTTCAGACAAACTGCCATAGTTCACGAGATGATAAAAACTCTGACGTTGAATCAAGGCATTCATACCAAAGCGAACATGTACATAAGGCCTTAACTCACCTTCATATTCACGCATAAAAATGCGATGTTGCTCATCAACAATCACCACATCCTGATTGATCGTCGTCAGCTGCAAATAGGTTTTACCTTCGATTTCCACCTGATCTGCCTGATTAACGAGCAAAGGCTCATCTTCGACTTCAATTTCAATCTGTTCAACTGGGGTTTTAAGATAGAATTTGCCATCTTCTTTCCACAAGACTTTGCTAAACAGGTCGAGTAGCGCTTGTCGCTTGACCAATTGACCTTCGTGCCACCATTCGCCATTGGCTTTTATGCGTAGATCCATTTTGCCGCAATGCTTTGGATGCCACTGCTCCAATGGGGGAATTGACCTTTTGTGACTTTGCTGTACATCTTTTATGTATTGTGCAATGTCGATTAAGTTTTTATCATCAGAAAACATGATTTTTCCCTGATTTTCTAAAGGGTTTTGTGGAGAATCATTTTCATTTATCATAGTTTATGCCTTGATGACGAGAAAATATGACCGCTCAGCCAATTGGCGAGACCAAGGTTTAAAACTATACTAGCCCAAACGTTTGCGAGCACATACTATCATTTGTGTTCGGCAATTCAGAACACTCATGGCAGCACCGAATCGCAATATTACGGTTGCCACCCTTAAAAATATGAGGAGTCCTACATGGAACACATCGAACGTGAAGCGATGGAGTTTGACGTAGTGATCGTTGGCGCGGGACCTTCGGGTTTATCTGCTGCGATTAAAATTCGTCAATTAGCGATTGAAAACAACCTACCTGATCTTTCTGTATGTGTTGTTGAAAAAGGCTCTGAAGTAGGTGCGCATATCCTTTCTGGTGCTGTACTTGAACCACGTGCCATGAACGAATTATTTCCGAACTGGAAAGAAGAAGGTGCGCCACTGAATGTCCCTGTAACAGGTGACGAAACATATTTCTTACTGTCTGATAGCAAAGCACAAAAAATGCCGCATTGGATGGTGCCTAAATCAATGCACAACGATGGAAACTATGTGGTTTCTCTGGGTAACGTTGTTCGCTGGTTAGGTCAAAAAGCCGAAGAACTTGAAGTTTCAATCTTCCCAGGCTTTGCTGCTGCTGAAGTGCTTTACCATGAAGATGGTACGGTAAAAGGCATCCAAACAGGTGATATGGGTATTGGCAAAAACGGTGAGCCAACACATAACTTCACGCCTGGTTATGAGCTGCATGCCAAATACACATTATTTGCTGAAGGTTGCCGCGGCCACCTTGGTAAGCGCCTGATTGCCAAATACAATTTAGATAAAGATGCTGATCCGCAACATTACGGTATCGGCATTAAAGAACTTTGGGAAATTGATCCTGCAAAACACAAACCAGGTTTAGTGATGCATGGCGCTGGTTGGCCTTTGTCTGAAACAGGTTCTACTGGTGGTTGGTGGTTATATCACGCAGAAAACAATCAAGTTACCATGGGCATGATCGTAGATTTATCTTATGAAAATCCACACATGTACCCATTCATGGAAATGCAACGTTGGAAAACACACCCAACCATCAAGCAATTCCTTGAAGGCGGCAAACGTATTTCTTATGGTGCACGTGCTGTTGTGAAAGGCGGTTTCAATGCTTTACCTAAACTTACCTTTCCAGGCGGTTGCTTGATTGGTGATGATGCTGGTTTCTTGAACTTCTCAAAAATCAAAGGCTCACACACTGCAATGAAGTCAGGTATGTTGTGTGGTGAGGCAGTATTCGAAGCGATTGCAGCGGGTGTTGCAAAAGGTGGCGATCTTGCGATTGCACGTGTGCTTGAGGGCGAAGACCACTTCGATAAAGAATTAACTGCTTACACAGATAAATATAACAATTCTTGGTTAAAAGAAGAGTTATATAGCTCGCGTAACTTTGGTCCAGCGATGCATAAGTTTGGTCAATGGATTGGTGGTGCATTTAACTTTATCGATCAAAACATCTTTAAAGTACCATTCACTCTGCATGATCTTAAACAAGACTTTGCAGTGCTTAAAACTGTAGATGCTTCTACGTTTAAGCCAAACTATCCAAAACCAGATGGCAAGTTAACCTTTGACCGTTTATCTTCTGTATTCGTATCAAATACTGTACATGAAGAAAATCAGCCAGCTCATTTGAAGTTAACTGATCCATCTATTCCAGTGGATGTAAACCTACCAAAATGGGATGAGCCAGCTCAACGCTACTGCCCTGCTGGTGTGTATGAAATCATGGAAAATGATGATGGTTCTAAACGCTTCCAGATCAATGCTGCGAACTGTGTACACTGTAAGACTTGTGATATCAAAGACCCATCACAAAACATTACTTGGGTAACGCCTGAAGGTGGCGGTGGTCCGAATTACCCTAACATGTAATTCAAAATAAAAAATCCGAGTTTAGACTCGGATTTTTTATGCTTTCGTTTTATTTGGCTGAAATGACAGTTAACCCTTCTGCACCAAATAACGATATTCCGTATTGCTATTTTCATCTTGGCTTTCTTCTTTGAGTACCAACTCATGCCCAAGATGCATACAAAATTTTGGAATATCCCATGATGTTGATGGATCTGTAGCTAAGACTTCAACAATATCTCCCGACTTGGCTTTGCGAATGGCTTGATGCAACATCATCACAGGTTCAGGGCAACGTAAACCTCGCGTATTGATTTGAACAGCAGGAAGTTTTGGTTGTTCAGACATCATAAAACTCAAATATTCGAATTTTCACATTTTAGCATAAACTGCTGATATGAAAATCATCAGCAGCTTTTTGAAAAACTGTACGTTTTTTACATAGTATTATTGATGCATATCCGCTTTATCTTCGGTATGATGAAAATCATCTAATTGATATAGAGAGTCTTTAGGAAAGATCATGGTCGAGGAATCCAGTCCATCGTGGGGTATGCGTGGCTTAAGAAAATGGTTAGGTACCGCACCTGAAACCCGCGATGAATTACTCAAGTTAGTTCAAGACTCACGTCGCTTTTTAGAGCCAGATACTGTTGCTATGCTTGAGGGTGTTCTCGATCTGCCAGCAACTAAGATTCGAGAAGTCATGACGCCGCGTACAGCGATTATCAGCTTGCAGGAAGATGATCAATTACTTGATATTCTGCATGTGCTGATTGATTCGGCACATTCGCGCTTCCCAGTATTCTCTGCGGATCAAACGGATAATGTCGTTGGTATCTTATTAGCGAAAGATCTATTGCCCTTCTTAACAGAACGTAATGTCAAAGTCGATATTCGCTCACTGATGCGTCAGCCTGTATTTGTACCTGAAAGTGCACGTTCAGACCAAGTGTTGCGCATGTTGAAAAATACCCAAACCCATATTGCGATTGTCATCGATGAATATGGTTCGACTTCTGGTTTAGTCACACTTGAAGACATTCTCGAAGAGATTGTCGGTGAAATTGAAGATGAGCACGATATCGCAGACGAAGAAGCACTGTATATCGTCCCAGACAATGACCCGACCACAGCCAATACCTGGATTGTGCAGGCACTTACACCAATCGAACACTTCAACACTATTTTAGATGCAGATTTTTCTGACGATGAAGTTGAAACTATGGGCGGTTTACTGCTGCAAGAGATTGGTTTAGTGAGCGATTTACAAGGTCAAACCATTGAACTTGGCGATTGGCAATTTACCATTATTGAAGCAGATGCACGCACTATCCATCTGATTCGAGCTGTCCGTCAATGAGAACCTATTTTGAGAAGCTGTTAAATCCATCTCAAGCACAAACTCAGCTTCCTTTTATTTTTCCCCTATTGATTGCACTAATTTCAGGTGCAATCTTTAGTTTGGCTTTAGCCCCATATTATTTTTGGTGGCTTGCGATTCTGTCGCCTGCATTATTGTATGCAGTATTACGTCAACGTAGCCCACGCCAAGCTTTTGCGCTCGGTTGGGCTTATGGTTTTGGTTTATGGTTTGTCGGCGCGTTCTGGCTGTATACCTCAATCCATACCTATGGCGATACCAATGCCTTTCTAAGCATTTTGATGATTGTCTTTATGGCAGCCGCAATGGGCTTATTTACGGCCTTCCAAACATGGTTGTATCGTCGCTTTTTCCCGGAAACACCGCTGACTTTCGCGCCACTCTGGGTATTATTTGAATGGGCCAAAACTTGGGTCTTTACCGGTTTCCCGTGGTTATTTGCAGGTTATGCCTTCACTGAACGCTTACTCGATGGCTATGCACCTTTATTCGGGGTCTATGCTGTTTCATTTGTCGTGATTGTATTGGCCTGTGCCTTGGTTGAGATTTTAAATCGCCGTTGGTTCTGGGCCATTCCTTCTGCACTCCTCGTATTCGGTGCTTGGGGCGCTGGTTTTATTCAATTTGTGCAGCCTAAAGCAGCGAAGCCGCTGAGTGTTTCACTGATTCAAGGGAATATCCCGCAAGATCTGAAATGGCTGACCGAATATCAAATTAAAACCTTGGAAATCTATGCCACCCTGACGCGCGCAGAATGGGGCCGTGATCTGATCGTTTGGCCTGAATCCTCGATTCCAATGTTCCAAACTGATATTCAAGAGTTTTTGGATGCAATGGCGGCACAAGCCAAGAAAACCGATAGCGCTTGGGTCACAGGTATTCCCTATTGGGATCTAGCCAAATCGCAGCAAGTGGGTGAGCCATTGTATTACAACAGCATTATGGCATCGGGTAGCGATTCCTTTGGCTTGTATAAGAAACAACGTTTAGTACCCTTTGGTGAATATATTCCTCTGTCAGGCCTGCTGAAATGGGTACTGCCTGCGATGCAGAACGACGTCAGCATGAGTGGCTTTTCACGTGGTGAAGCCAATCAAAAACCGCTCACCGTGAAAGGACATGCGCTTGCAGCTGCCATTTGTTATGAAGTGGCCTATCCAAACCTAACCCGTCGTAATGCCGCTAATAGTGACTTCTTAATCACCGTGTCAAATGATGCATGGTTCACGGGGACGGCTGGACCTTGGCAACATCTGCAAATGGTACAGATGCGTGCCAAAGAAAATGGCCGTTGGTTTATTCGTGCCACCAATACAGGTGTGACCGCATTTATTGATCAGCATGGTCATATCGTTAAACAAGCGCCAATCGATCAAGAAGCTGTGTTACGTGGCGAATTACCTGCCATGCAAGGGCAAACGCTTTACAACCGTTTAAGTGATTACCCGATCTTGATTTTCTCATTACTTTTATTGATCGTAGGTTGGATCTATCGCCCACGTAAAGTTGATATTAGCTTCAAATCCCGTCGATAAATTACAGTAACTTTGTGCCCAGAGGAACCTCAAACTCTGGGACACAAAGCGCGACATTCCCTTCTGCATTATGAAAACCTGTCACCAAGCATTCTGATTGAATCGGTCCAATTTGTTTTTTTGGAAAATTGATGACTGCAACTACCAGTTTCCCAATCAAATCATCAGGCTGATACAGCTTGGTAATTTGCGCACTGGATTTTCTAATCCCAAGTTCTTCACCAAAATCTACCTGCAAAATATAAGCGGGTTTCCGCGCTTGTTGAAACACTTCCGCCTGAATGATTCTACCCACACGTAATTCAACCTTGCTAAAGTCATTCCATTCGATCTGTTGCATGCTTTTTCCTTTTCTCTCTTTTTAGGCCCAGTTGCAGCATAGCGAATCTATCTGACTCAATAAATACGCTTATTTTTATTTTCAATTGAGTAACTTCATGCTAAATTAATTTTGCTGACCATAAAGCCGTAAACGTTTACGTCAATCAACGTGCCAACATATCTCCAACAAGGCTTGGAGCTATTTGATCAAGATATTTTTATCTTTGATCAGGCACTGGCGTTTGTTGGTTTACGGAGTAAAAAATGCAGAGTTCAAAATCTTCTTGTTTTAATTTTCAAAAAATTCCTAATCGTTACGCATCCATTGTTTTACCTTTCTTCTTATCCATTATCATGACTTTTATTGTGTCTTGTATTAGCACGCTCAGAAGTATGGGATTTGAGCAGTTCTCTTTTTCTACGTGGATGTCGGCATGGGGAATTTCTTGGCTGATCGCATTTCCTGTGCTGCTTTTGGTGTTACCTATCGTGCGTAAAATGACAATGCTATTGGTTCGACCAGTTTAAATTTAGGCCATAAAAAAACGTAGATCTTGGGTCTACGTTTTTTGAATATCTTTGGCTTAGAAATTAATCGACAATTGCACCGATAAATAAGCCACAAGACTCGACAAAAACAGCATCGGAATATATCGGTAGGCTTTAAATACAAACTGCTCATATTTAGAAATCAGCTCCCGGTTATCCCAGACACTGGTTTTTAAGGCACTTAAAAAACACAATACAAACCACGCACTCAACATACTCAATGCAAAAAAGCCGATCATGATTTGACTGCTTCCTTCCGAAGCTTGCCATAATGTTAAGGCACCCTCGCTAAAGGGTAATAGGCTTAAGATGAGCAATACAGATTTAAGCATTGCCCAATGAAACTGATTCAGTTCATCCAACATAAAGAATGCTTTCATCTGATTTCTCCACATCTTTTTTCAATGGCTTGAATTTATTATGCAAAGCTTTGATCTAAAGAAATAGTCTATTTTTCTGCATAATTTCTTTTTCTTGTAACTATCAAATATGGGAATAATTCTTATTATAACTCTCACATATTCAATATTTTATTCATTTTATATTTTTCAAATAGTTATGTTGTTTTATTTAATTAAGAAACATTATCACTTCACTCTCTATTTATTTAATTCAAAAGTGAAGTGATATTTTATTCTACATTATGGCTGATAATAAATATCCGCATCATTTCCTTCGCCACCTTCTTTACCATCCGCGCCAAACGAATATAAATCAAATGAACGACCTTCACGGCCTGGAATTACATACTGTAAATCATTTTCCCAACTGTCTTTTGGATAGCCACCTTTGACATAACCACCCGGTAACCAATTCTTTGCGGAAGCAGGTTGATTCACCAATGCATCTAAGCCGCCATCTTGCATCGATGGGTAACGACCATTATCTAGTTTATATTGATCTAAAGCACCCGCGACACCTTTTAAGGTAATACTGGTGGTATCCACTTTGGCTTTTTCACCACGACCCATTACGTTTGGAACGATCAATGCTGCCAAAACACCAAGAATTACAATAACAACCATCACTTCAATGAGTGTAAATCCTGAGACCCGATTAAACCGAGCAACGCTCGGTCGGGTCGCAAGACGAGAAGCTATGCTTCGAGTGGCAGGATTAAGATTATACTCTGACTCTGAGTTGCAAGATTCTGCAACAGGAGAAGCATTCAAGCTACGTCCAACATTTTGTTTATCCATTGAATTATTCATATTCATCTCTTACATGTCACTCATTAGATCATATTGTTCATATTAATAATTGGCAACATTACTGCAATCACAATCACCAATACAATTGCTGCCATAAAAATCAGCATCAAGGGTTCGAGTAACGCCAGTAAAGTTGAAATAAAGGTGGTCACCTCACGATCTTGCATGGTCGATGCACGATCTAACATCCGATCCAATTCACCCGACGCCTCACCACTTCGAATCATTTGTACCATCATTGGCGGAAAATAACCGCAACGCTCCAATTGCGTTGCCAAATTACCACCTTCTGTTACACGCTCCATCGCCACTTCGATCGCATCACGAATCACCCAGTTATTACTGACTTCAGCACCAATCCGTAGGGCCTCAACCAAAGGCACACCTGAGCGGGTCAAAATCGATAAGGTACTGGCAAAACGTGCCGCATTTATACCACGTGAAAGTTTACCAAATAGTGGCAGTCTGAGCGTTAATCGGTCAAATGCATAATGCCCTGCATTGGTTCTTAAAAAACGGGTAAATACAATAATGGCAATAAAGGCAAGAATGAGCATGCCAATCCAAGTATGCCGAATAAAGGCACTGGCCTTCATCAATGCGACCGTGATCCAAGGCAAGGCTTCTTTACTTTGTTCAAAGGTTTTGACAATTTCAGGCACAACGTAGGTCATCAAACCCATCACAATCCCAAACGACATCAGCATCAGCACTATCGGGTAAATCATCGCGCCCTGAATTTTCTTCTGCATGGCAAAACGATTTTCGGTGTAATCAGACAGCTGGTCTAGAATCAAATCAAGATGTCCTGAACGCTCTCCAGCTGCAACCGTTGCAATATATAGTTCTGGGAAACGACCTGACTGTTGCATACTTTTTGCCAGTGAATGTCCTTCCAAAACCTTAGACCGTACGGCGATTAATAGGTTTTGCACATGTGATTTTTCACTTTGTTTACTCACTGCACGCAAAGCTTCTTCCAATGGAATACCAGCCGCAACTAGCACAGAAAGCTGTCGGGTCATTAATGCCAAATCATAAGCACTAAAGCTTTTTTTAAACCATGAACGTTGTTGCTGTTTGTCTTTTTGCTCAACGGCATCGACTGCAATTGGTGTCCATGCTTTATCGCGTAACTGTTGTCGAATTTGACGTGCAGAATCCCCTTCCAGCACACCTTTATGTTGCTTTCCTGAGGCATCAAGAGCGGTAAATTGATAAGCAGGCATGGTTCTGTTCTAATTGTCCCAAAATAGTTGTTGTTGCTATTGCATCCGTGTTTGCAATGAAATACGTGAGTTTCACAAGAAATTCATCGACATAACACTCCGCACTTTAGCATAATTCCATGACATGCAGTCATGCCTTGTATAAGTTGTTTTAGTCAATAACACAACCTAAAGGCTGAAGTGTCAATCGCCCCTTATATGAATGAAGCCTATATGCCTACCGAAAATTCTAACGCTATTTTGTACCGTATTCGAGTTGCAATACCCGTTTATGTGTATGACACGTTTGACTACACGGTCAGTGCTGAGCAGTACGCTCAAGCTCAAATCGGTGCACGTGTCGCGATTTCTTTTGGTCGGCAGAATCTTGTTGGGATCATTACCGAGAAAGTTGATCCTAACGAAGTATTTACAGGACAATTCAAACTTAAGGCCATCACAGAATTACTTGATCAGGAAACGATTCTAGACCAACAAGTTTTAACTTTGTTGACATGGTCAGCCCAATATTATCAATTCCCGATTGGCGAGGTGATGCAAAGTGCCCTACCTACCTTATTAAGACAAGGTCGCGCCTTGGATATCCTGTTTCATTTATGGAAGATCACACCGCATGAAGACCCAGCCTCCTTATTAAAACGCTCTCAAAAACAATATGATGCTTATCAGGTTTTAAAACTGCATCCACATGGCACTACTGAAAACGTGCTCAATCTAAGTGGTGTAGAAACATCAACCCTGAAAGCACTGGAAAAGAAAGGCTTGGTTGAGTGCTGTCTGGAACCGCATGATTTCACCCCCACACCTGTGCAACTGGCGCAAGTGCCTTTGACACCCAATGATGATCAGAAAAAAGCGATTCAACAGATTCTCAAAGCACAGCATCAATACCAAGCATTTTTATTGGATGGTTTGACCGGCAGCGGTAAAACTGAAGTCTATTTGCAAGTCATGTATGAGGTATTAAAACAAGGTAAACAGGTGTTGGTACTGGTGCCTGAAATTGGCCTGACGCCACAAACGGTCGCTCGTTTTAAGTCACGTTTTCATTGTGATGTGGCCTTGCTCCATTCAGGCTTAAATGACTCGAAACGCTTACAGGCATGGCAACATGCGCAAACAGGTAAAGCCTCAATTATTATTGGTACACGTTCTGCAATTTACACCCCGCTTCCTCAGCTTGGTTTAATCATCTTGGATGAGGAGCATGACCTCTCTTACAAACAACAAGAAGGTTTCCGCTATCATACCCGTGATGTGGCTTTATATCGTGGTCATTTACAGAACTGCCCTGTCATCCTCGGATCGGCAACACCTAGTATCGACAGTTATCATTTAGTGGAGTCGGGCAAATTACATTTGCTTGAACTAAATCAACGTGCGGGCGTGGCTGTACTGCCGAAAATGCATGTGGTTGATTTAAAAATCGCAAAAAAGAAACACGGACTGAGCCAAACGCTCATCGAACAGATCAAGCATACGTTAGAACGTAAAGAACAAGTGCTGATCTTTTTAAATCGACGCGGTTATGCGCCGATTCTGATGTGTGAAAGCTGTGGCTGGCAAGCCAACTGCCCACACTGTGATGCGCACTTTACCCTACATTCACAGCCTTATCATTATTTGCATTGCCATCATTGCGGCACCATCAATCGTCTGCCTGATCATTGTCCTGCATGTCAAAAACAAAGCTTAAAAACCATTGGTGCAGGCACAGCAAAACTTGAAGAACACCTACAAGAGTTATTCCCTCACCATGAAGTGATTCGGGTCGATCGTGACAGTACCAGCAAAGTGGGTAGCTGGCAGAAAATTTATGATCGCATTCAGCAAAATAAACCCAATATTTTATTGGGCACACAAATGCTGGCCAAAGGTCACCATTTCCCACATGTGACGCTCGTTGCGATTTTAGATATTGATGCAGGCTTGCTCAGTGTTGACCCACGCGCGCCTGAACGTACCGCACAGCTGATTGTACAAGTTGCTGGTCGTGCTGGTCGAGGCGAGCATAAAGGCAGTGTCTATTTACAGAGTCTGCGCCCTGATCACCCGATGTTGACCACTTTAATTGAGCATGACTACCGTACTGTCGCCAAACAAATGCTGGCTGATCGTAAAATCGCGATGTTACCACCCTATCGTTATGCAGTATTGGTTCGGGTTGAATCTAAAGATCGCGACTATAGCCAACAATTCTTAGCGGATATTGCACAACAATTGCGGACAATGGCTGGAGATTTAGTCGACATTTGGGGACCGATTCCCGCACCGATGGAACGTAAAGCAGGCCGTTATCGTGCACATATGGTGATTTTGTCTAGCGATCGAGCAAAACTGCATTTTTATTTGCGCCAATGGTGGCAACACGTCGTACACTTACCTCGCCAGCATCTACTGAGGCTATCGATTGATGTTGATCCGCAAGAGTTTAGTTAGAGGCTTAGTCTGAGCGTGTTCAAGTCATCGAACGTTTTCCAATACCATATTTTTACAGACGACTCATTTGAGTTAGTCTAGACAAAATAGAAAAATTTGAGGCATTCAATGTCTTTACTGCTACCGATTATTTTATTACTGGCTGCGACTTTAATTTTTGCTCCATTAGCAAAACGCTATGCCTCCACCACTGTTCTGGGTTATCTGATCGCAGGACTGTTACTTGGCTCCAGTGTTTCGGGCCTGATTGAAGATCCTCAACTCATCAATCAGTTGCTGCATTTTGGTATGATTGCAGTCATGTTCTTTGTCGGTTTTGCTTTTCGACCACAACAACTTTGGCTCGAGCGTAGAGGCATTCTAAAAAACAGCGGATTACAACTCCTAATCATTACTCTTGTTCTGATTGGCGCATGTTTTTTACTGTTTAATGATGTGCTAACCAGTTTAATTCTCGGATGTGCTTTAGCGCTATCCGCAGTCGCTTTACCATTACAACTCCTAGAAAAAAAACAGCAGCTCAATAACAAATTAGGCCAAGCAACTTTAGCAACCTTGCAATTTCAAGCCTTTGTTGCCGTCATCTTGATTGTGTTATTTCCATTACTCGAAGACACTGCTTCTACACGGCATGGCATTGCCTATTTTGCAGCAATCATCGCGACATTTTCAGGATTATTCTTAGCCAGCCGTTATTTAGTGCGCCCGGCATTCCGTTTCTTAGCACGGAAAAATAGTATTCACCTCATTCCTGTACTCAGTTTATTGGTCTTACTTTCTGTCATCCTCATCATGGATATTTTAAATATTCATATGCTAATTAGTGCATTTCTCGGGGGCTTATTACTGGCAGAGACAGAATTTAAAAGTGAAGTTGAACGCATTCTTGAACCCTTTAAAGATGCTGCAACAGGACTATTTTTTCTGGCGATTGGCTTGGGTCTTTCACTGCAACCCCTTATCCAAACACCATTATTGATCATCGCATCAATCTTTGGTTTAGTTGTGATCAAAGCTGCTGTTGTTACAGCAATCAGCTATTACCAACAACGCCATGCCAAGCTCAGCACCCTGTTTGCAATCACCTTGGCGCAAAGCGGCGAACTCAGTTTTATTCTGCTCAAGCTAGCAGAAAGTGAGAACATGCTGACCAAAGATCTTCTGCAACCGACCTTACTCATTGTGTTTGGTTCAATGCTATTAACCCCACTGCTATATTGGTTATTTGATTCAAAAGTTTTGCCAAAATTGCAAAAACAAGTGGCAGTACAGATTGACGATGTCCCTCAACACCCGATTCTTATTTTGGGCTTTGGCCGTTTTGGACAAGTCATCGCACGGGCCATACACGCACAAGGCAAACAATTCAGTGTCATTGATAGCAATCAACCCGATGCTGATTTTATTGAACAATATGGACATCGTTTCTTTGATGCTGATGTCACCCAAGTCGAGAACTTACGTGCAGCAGGCATTGAATATTGCAAATTATTGATTGTTGCAATTGATGATGTTGAAGACAGTATGAATCTGGCGCGGCATCTACGGTTGAACTATCCAGATTTAACCCTGTTTGTACGAGCACGTGACCGCCATCATGCGCATTTACTCAATGATTTAGGCGTACAGCATATTTGGCGTGAAACCTATGCTTCATCGTTAAATATGGCACAACAGGCATTGATTGAAACGGGTCTCTCCGTTGAAGATGCACATATTCAAATTGAGCGCTTTAAACACGAAGATGAAAAGCTGCTCATGCAGCAACATTGGTCCCATGATCAACAAGATGCTCTTGAAAACTATCCAAGTGCGATTGCAGAACTTGAGTATTTGTTTGAAAACACAAAAACTTTAAGATCAGATCGCTTGAGCAATGATCAAAACACACAAAGTGATGCAAATTCACTCAATGAAACATCTTGAGTTTTGGCAAACTGACACCATTATTGACTGCATAACCATGCACCTTTTTATAAAGCCTGAAGTGCTTTACAAGGCAAAGCGTTGCTTTGTTTTCCCCTTAGGGGGTACTGGAGAAAAATATGTCTGATTTACGCCAACGCTTTTTTATCGAAGACTGCCCTGTTCGCGGTGAAGTAGTGCATTTAGAAGAAGCGCTTCAAACTATTTTGGCGCAACGTGAATATATGCCTGCAGTACAAAGCCTGTTAGGTGAAATGCTCAGTGCAACAGCCTTACTTGCCAGTACACTCAAGATTCGTGGCCGTATTAGCTTACAGATCCAAGCAAATGGAACATTTAAATGGGCGATGGCTGAGTGCAACCATTTGGGTGAAGTTCGCGCATTGGCGGATTACGAAGAAGATCCTCGTTTCGTTGAAGGTAGCGACAGTCGTACTGTGCTTGCGGCTTTAACCAACCCAGTGCTGTTCATCAACATTGAACCTGAACACGGCGAACGCTATCAAGGGATCGTTCCACTAGATCAACCGACCTTGGCAGGTTGTTTGACACAGTATTACGATTTGTCTGCACAGATCCCAACCCACATTGTATTGGCAACCAATAACCAACGTTCGGGTGGTCTATTGATTCAGTTACTTCCTCGTAATGATGAAGAAGAGCAAAAGTTGGTTGATGAAGATCTATGGCCACGTTTAACCATGCTCACTGAAACCCTTAAGCCGGAAGAGCTGACTGATCTATCAGCAAATGAAATCCTCTATCGTTTGTATAACGAAGAAGAAGTGCGTTTACCTGAAGTTGAGAAGTTAAAGTTTGGTTGTACTTGTTCGAAAGAACGTTGTGCCAATGCCTTGATCCAAATCGGCGTTACTGCAGTTCATGAAACTTTAGAAGCGCAAAACCCGATCCAAATGGATTGTCAGTTCTGTAATACACGTTATGAATTTACCGCAGAAGAAGCTTTAGGTTTGTTCGGTGAACATTTAAGTTAATTGACTAAATGTTAAAAAATAAAAAAAGACGGGCTTCCGTCTTTTTTTATTTTGTATTAAGGTCTATGCGATAAAACAATTTGCAAATCTCCCAATAACATAGACCTAAAATTTGCCTTATGAATTACTTCGAATACTTGCTGTTTATCATCAGTGTGGTTGTACTGATTGCCACGCCTGGCCCTGTGATGATTTTGGTCGCCAGTGCCGGCCTTAAGGGTGGCTATAAAAAAGCATTAGAGACAATTTTTGGAACCAACTTCGCCTCTTTAATCCTGATTTTTATTTCCGTACTCATTCTCAAGGGTTTTCTCACCATTGATGAAAACTACCTAAAAGCCATTCGCATATTAGGTTGCCTTTATATTGCCTATCTGGGTTATAGCATTATTAAAGAAGTGCTTCAGGCAGCACATCCAACTACCATCCAAACTGTGTCAGCACAAAGTGGCGGCTTTAAAAAAGGCTTTCTCGTGGGAATTTCCAATCCGAAAGATATTATTTTCTTCTCTGCATTCTTTCCGCAGTTTATTAACATCTCACCGAATATCAATTTCAGTTTAAGCCTACTGACTGTGACGTGGATTATTTTGGATTTCCTCACGTTGTCGTTGGTGTATCTGTTTTTCCGTAGCCTATCTCAAAGCAGCATCTATCCGAAGATTCTGGGACTATGTGGTGTTCTATTGGTCTTGATCGCGCTCTATGGACTAATCGATACCTTTATTTAAAATCGACATCAAGTCCACATTAAAAACCTTAACGATGTAGTTTTTAGCCAAACAGAACAAGTCTTATACAATCGAATCCATTGAAATCTCTTGGATTCGTTTCATAATAAAACAAACACATCATTATATTTATTATAGATCATGGCAAAAAATTATTATGAAGAGCTGGGTGTTTCAAGAGACGCCTCAGCAGATGAAATCAAAAAAGCCTATCGAAAATTGGCACGTAAATATCATCCTGACATTAGCAAAGAAACCGATGCTGAAGCCAAAATGCAGGCGATTAATGTCGCCTATGACACTTTGAGTGACGGTACTAAAAAAGCTGAATATGATCAGATGCTGGATCATCCACAAGGTTTCTCTAATTTTGGACAAGGCAATCAAAGTGGTTTTGACGGTTCACAGTTCTATCGCCAAAGTTCAGGCGATGGTGCTGACTTTAGTGGATTTGAAGACTTATTTGGCCGTTTTGGTTCTGGCTTTGGTGGAGGTCAACAACGCTCTCAGCGCCAACAACGTAGCTATCGTGGTGAAGATCAACATGCCAGCATTCAAGTCGATTTAGATATTGCTTATCATGGCTCAACTCAACAAATTACCCTACAGATTCCAACTTATAACGTCTATGGTGAACCTGAGGTACAACGTAAAACCTTAGAGGTTAAAATTCCAAAAGGAATGAAGGAAGGCCAACAAATTCGCTTAAATGGTCAAGGTCAGAGCGGTGTTAATGGCGGCGAAAATGGTGATCTATACATTGAGATCCAATACAAAGATAGCGACCGAATCCGTGTTGAAGGTGCTGATGTTTACCAAACCATTGATGTCAGTCCTTGGGAAGCAGGTTTAGGACAAAGTGTTGAGGTTCGCACTCCTGCTGGACAACTCAAAGTCAACTTACCTAAAAATGCTAAAAATGGGCAGCAGCTTCGTTTAAAAGATAAAGGGATTCCAAGCAAGACTGCAGGAAACTTATACCTGATTATTAATATTGTTTTACCGCCAGCGCACAGTGAGCAAGAGCAGCAGGCTTATCAACAGTTTGCCGATGCCTTTGCTGCATTCCAACCACGTGCCTCATAAGGAGTAAGATCATGACAACCATTCAATACAAAGAAATTCAATACGACGGTCATTATCAAGTTGAAATCATTGATGAGCAATTGGCACTTGATCTTGAACACTTTGCAGAAGCATGTGGCCAAAGTACCGACTGGGTGTTAAAGCTGATTGATTATGATATTTTGCAGATCACCGTTGATCCTCAAAGTTATCAATTTATTGGTGAAGATGTGAGTCGGGCGAGACGTGCATACCGTTTACAACGTGACTTTGATGCAAGCTTATCTGCAGTAGCAGTGATGCTGGATTTAATCGATGAAGTCCAGCACTTACGTAAACAGCTCAAACATTTTCATTAAGCCATCCTGCAAATGACCAAGCCCAGACTATTTCAGCTTGGTCATTTTCTCCACTTCTTTCAGTGTTTGCTTAATCGGTTCATAATCCAAGAACCACAACAAATTAAAATTACGCTGCTTATGCTGCTGCGCCAGCAAATCAATCACGCTGCGTTCACCACGTCCAACCAAATGCTGTCGATAAAAGTAATACAGCAAGAATACGGTGCTCATCAGCATCACACCCAGCATAATCCAAAAACCGACAGGTGATTTTAGTCCTGGAATAAACTCAAAGTTCATGCCATACACGCCCGTTAGCAAAGTCAGCGGTGCAAAGATGGCAGTAATGATTGCCAAGATGCGCATGTTCTCGTTGGTTTGATTGGCAATTGCAGAAAAGTGTAAATCGATAGCGGATTGAATCGCATTTCTTAAACGTAACGTATGCTTCTGTACTCGCTCGACATGGCTCATCAGATCATTCAAACGCACCAGTAGAATATCTTGCGCTTTATGCTGCTTATGCTCTCCAACGACATGATGATAATTATCAACCAATTCATCTCTAAACTCTTGCAGAGTCTCGATCTGTTCCTCACACAGATTTTCGATTTGTTGAAAAGCCATATCTTCATGAAACAATTGATGCCATTGCTTAAAACGGCGATTGCCCTGTAAGAGCTGCTGTTGCCAATATTCGACACGACGGGTTAAGGGCGTGCGTAAATTCAGATAACCATCAATCATGCTATTCAATAAGCGTAAGCATAAATCTGCGGGGGTGCTGGCTAACTTACGTGGTTTATTCTGCTCGGTACTCGGTCGTCCCATAATCACTTGGATACGTTGGATATAGCTTTCTACCGCCTGATTGCCCTGCTCTCTCACACTCACCAAAACCGTGGGGGTTAAGATAAAACTCATGGGTGTGGTCGCCAAACCAAAAACACTTTCATGCGCTTCCAGTACATTTTCACTTTCAAGAATCTGGTCATCTGGACTAATCAACTTGCGAAACACCAACAGGTCATATTCTTCAACCGTATCGAAGGCACAAGGATGCTCAATATTGAGTAAATCCCGCATATGGAATTCATTCAAAACTAGCCCAGTACAGTCATAGATTTTTTTCTGCCAAGACTCGGTGTGATTCACCATATCCTGTCTTAGACTATCGACCCATAAGAATTCAAGCGTATGTTCTGTTTGTTGTTCCGTACTGATAAAAATTGTATTTTCACTGTTATGGCGATAAAAATAATAAAGCTGCATAGGACAATAGAAATTTGAATAGCTATGAAAGAAATGCTGCCACGAAGCTGTATAAAAAGCTATGGATATTACAGAGCAAGAACATCATCAAATATAAAAAAAGCCTCACATGGAGGCTTTTAACAATATAAGGAATTAAGCGTCTTTCTCAACAATGCCATGTTTCAAAGCGTTGTCTAATTGCTCTTTATCTAAAGCATTATCCCATTTTGCAACAACAATTGTTGCACAAGCATTGCCGACTAAATTGGTTAATGCACGACATTCTGACATGAAACGGTCAATACCGAGAATCAATGCCATACCTGCAACAGGAATTGCGGGAACAACCGAAAGTGTTGCAGCCAAGGTAATAAAGCCCGCACCTGTAATCCCCGCAGCGCCTTTAGAACTTAACATTGCCACCAAAAGAATCGTAATCTGTTGCGTTAAAGTCAGCTCAATATTACATGCCTGTGCAATAAACAATGCCGCCAATGTCATGTAGATATTAGTACCATCCAAGTTAAATGAATAACCCGTTGGAATCACCAGACCAACCACAGATTTTTCACAACCCGCTTTTTCCATTTTCGCCATTAACGATGGTAATGCAGCTTCTGATGAGCTTGTTCCAAGCACTAACCAGAGCTCATCTTTAATATAACGAATCAAATCAATAATCGAGAAACCATTATAGCGTGCCACTGCACCTAAAATGATAATGACAAACAGTAAAGCGGTAATGTAGAAGGTCGCAATCAATAACATCAAATTACCAATCGAACTGATTCCATAAGCACCAATAGTAAAGGCCATGGCACCGAATGCACCAATCGGCGCAAACTTCATCAACATACCGACTAAATTAAATACTGGCGTAGTGAGTTGCTGTAGAAAATCAGTGATTGGACGACCTAAATCACCTGATTTCGCCAAAGCCAAGCCAAATAGTACCGCAACAAAGAGGACTTGAAGAATTTGACCTGATACAAATGGACTGATCAAGGTATCTGGAATAATATTCATCAAGAAGCCCGTAATCGTCGACTCGTGCGCTTTTGCTGCGTATTCATCAACTTTTGTACTGTGCAACGTGCTTGGATCAATATTCAAACCATGACCTGGCTCAATCACATTCCCGACGATCAGACCGACAATCAAAGCCAAGGTTGAGAAAGTCAGAAAGTAGATCATCGCCTTCCCTGTCACTCGACCAACACTGCCGAGATTTTTCATCCCAGCAATACCTGTCACAACAGTCAGGAAAATCACAGGTGCAATAATCATTTTTACCAATTTAATGAAAGCTTCGCCTAGTGGTTTTAAGCTTTCACCAAATTCTGGGAAGAAATGACCGAGCAATATCCCTGCAACAATTGCGAAGATCACTTGCACATAGAGAATTTGATAAAATTTTGGTTTCTTTGGCGGCTGTTGGTCATCTTGACCTGTGGCTACATGATCGACGTGCATGCGCGATATTCCTTCATATTGAGATGACAAATAGACTTCCGACTGTCTATCTAAACCCTTATAAACACAGGTAGGAGCGGAAAGTGGGAGAATTCTACGTTAATTGTGTGTACCGCAATTAAAGCATTAGACTAATGTCTAATATAAAGAAAATTTATGTTTATAGTTTTGGTTTTTTATAGCTATAACAATCATTCATTTAATAAAAAAGCGCATTGTTTAAACAATGCGCTTTTTTAGATTTGGATATTGGCTTAATTAAGCTTGTTCAATATCTTTCATCGTTAATTTGATACGACCACGGTTGTCAACATCTGCAACCTGCACTTTGATGTCCTGACCTTCTTTCAATACGTCAGTCACATTCGCAATACGTTCGTTCGAAATTTGTGAAATGTGAAGCAAACCATCCGTACCTGGCATGATATTTACAAATGCACCAAATTCAACGATACGAATGACTTTACCTGCGTAAATCGTACCAGGTTCAACTTCAGCAGTAAGTGCTTGGATTTTTGCAATCGCAGCTTTAGCCGCCGCTTTAGTTTCACCAAATACACGTACTGTACCGTTATCTTCGATATCAATCGCAGCTTTAGTTTCTTCAGTAATCGCACGAATAGTTGCACCACCCTTACCAATCACGTCACGAATCTTGTCTGGATTGATGTTGATCACTTCAAAAGTCGGTGCATTTGCACTGATTTCTGCGCGAGCACGTGAAATCACTTTGTTCATTTCATTAAGGATGTGCATACGACCAGCAAATGCTTGGTTTAATGCAACTTCCATAATTTCTTCTGTGATCCCTTCAATCTTGATGTCCATTTGAAGTGCAGTAATACCGTTTGCAGAACCTGCGACTTTAAAGTCCATATCACCAAGATGATCTTCGTCACCCAAGATGTCTGAAAGTACTGCGAAACGCTCACCTTCTTTCACCAAGCCCATTGCGATACCCGCAACTGGTGCTTTCAATGGAACACCCGCATCCATCAATGATAATGATGCGCCACATACAGAAGCCATTGAAGATGAACCATTAGATTCAGTAATGTCAGATACGATACGAATCACGTACGGGAAGCGATCAGCTGCAGGAAGAACAGCTTGAACACCACGACGTGCCAAACGACCGTGACCAATTTCACGACGTTTAGGACCAGATTCACGACCTGTTTCACCTACAGAGTATGCAGGGAAGTTATAGTGCAACATGAAGTTGTCTGTTTTAGTACCAGAAAGCGTATCAACCATCAACGCATCACGTGTATTCCCCAAAGTCGTTGTAACTAATGCTTGAGTTTCACCACGTGTGAATAATGCAGAACCGTGTGCACGGTCTAATACACCCACTTGTACATCGATACCACGAACAGTTTTGGTATCACGGCCATCAATACGTGGCTTACCTGACAAGATGTTGTCACGTACGGTACGGTATTTAAGGTCTTCGAATAATTCGTTTACTTCATCAGCAATACCAGTTTCGTCATTTTCAGGAACGAATTGAGCAACCGCTTCTGCATAAAGTGCATCAAGTGCCGCATAACGGTCTTGTTTCACGGCAATGGTATATGCTTCTGAAATCTTCGCTTCGAAAGCTGCTTTTAATTGCTCAAGAAGTGCTTCGTTTTTGCTTGGAGCAACCCAAGTCGATTCAACTGCGCCCGCAGCAGCAGCAAATTCTTTAATCGCTTGAACTGCAATTTGCATTTCGTCATGACCGAAAAGTACAGCGCCAAGCATTTGATCTTCTGAAAGTTCTTTCGCTTCAGATTCAACCATAAGTACAGCTGATTCTGTACCCGCAACCACTAGGTCAAGATCAGATTGAGCAAGTTGTTCAAAATTCGGGTTAAGAACGTATTCACCATTGATTAAACCAACACGTGCACCAGCAATTGGACCACGGAACGGTGTACCAGCAATTGACAATGCAGCTGAAGCACCAAGCATCGCAGCGATATCAGCGTCCATCGTTTTGTCAGAAGACACAACTGTTGCTGTTACTTGGATTTCGTTGAAATAACCTTCTGGGAACAACGGACGAATTGGACGGTCAATAAGACGTGAAATTAAAGTTTCAGCTTCAGAAGCACGGCCTTCACGCTTACCATAACCACCTGGGATACGACCCGCAGCATATTGTTTTTCTTGATAGTTAACTGTTAACGGGAAGAAGTCTTGGCCCGCTTTTGCTTTTGGTTGTGCAACAACTGCAACAAGGACAGTCACACCACCCATAGTGACTAAAACTGTATTTGCTTGACGCGCAACACGACCCGTTTCTAAAACAACTTGGTGTTGACCAAATTGGAATTCTTTACGAATGATATTAAACATTGACATGTATTGTATTTTCCTACTTTTTTTCTAGTGAGACCCCTAAGGTTTGGCATTCAGACTACAACTGCTGTGTAGATAAATGACAAAGCTTAGAAGCCATCACACTAGACTAAATTTTAAAAAAGTTAAACGCAAAGAAGGAGCGAACAAGCGCCCCTTCTAAAAATCACCTAAGGTAAATTAGGTGAAACTCTCTTTTCAGCAATAAAGCATAACAACATGCGAAATAGTGAAAACAAAGTAAAATCGAATTAACGACGTAAACCTAATGCGCCGATCAAAGCAACATAACGACCGTGATCTTTACCATTTAAATAGTCAAGTAATTTACGACGTTGGTTTACCATACGAATCAAACCACGACGGCTATGATGGTCGTGTTTGTGTTCTTTAAAGTGACCTTGCAAATCATTGATTTGAGCACTTAATAAAGCAACTTGTACTTCAGGTGAACCAGTGTCGTTTTCAGCACGAGCAAATTTAGCGATGATCTCTGCGCGATCAGTGTTAGTTAAAGCCATTCGATTTCTCCGAGATGCTTACAAAAATAAAATGATAATGATCAGTTGTTACCAACCGACTGCCGTGCATCACTACAGCAAGTCGCCTATTTTAAGTGATCTATCGTTATATTGCAAAAATGTTTTAAGTTCACTGGCAATTCGGCAGCTGACAGCGTTGTACAAAATAGGCACACTAGCCTGATTCTGTTTTCAATTTATGACAGAGAAGAAAGAAAACGAAAATATTGCGAGGGAATCGTGAAAATCTTATCAACTAATACCTGTTATGTGCCACATGACTTAAATCAGGTGATTCGCAGCAAAGATGAAGTCTCAGCTGAATTGGGCGGCATGACTGAAACACAGGTCCAAAAGATTTGGCACAGCGTTGAAGGACTGTATAAAACAGGCAATTATCCACTCATTACTTTATGTTTGCGTCGTCAGGGGAAAATTCTTTTAAACCGCAGTATCGGTTATGCGCAAGGTAATTCAACTGAGGGATTGGCAACGGATGCCAAGATTGGAACACCAGATACGCCTGTCTGCCTATTCTCAGCCTCTAAAATGGTTACCGCCATGTTAATCCATATGTTGGATGAACGTGGAGAGCTTAATTTACTTGATCCAATCAGCTACTACATTCCTGAATATGGTGTGAATGGTAAACGTCGTGCCACGATTTTTCATTTGCTTTCCCATCGTGGTGGGATTCCTCGCATTGACACTGAGGTCACACCAGAGCTTTTATTTAATCAAGAAGATATTTTAAAACTACTCTACGCTGCGAAACCTGTTTCTCCGTCAGGAACACACCTTGCTTACCATGCCGTCACTGCGGGTTATATTCTGGGTGAAATCGTTCAGCGTGTAACAGGTCAAAGCGTCCGTGAGTTTTTGGCTGAGCATATTGAAAAGCCAATGGGCCTAGACTATTTCAACTATGGTTTAAAACCTGAGTATCGTGCAGACGTAGCTTTGAACTATGCGACAGGGATCCATCCCAAATTAGGCACAGACCACTACCTCAATCACGTACTTGGTGGTGGCCTCCAACTCGCAGTTGATGTGACGAACGATAACCGCTTCATGGACACCATTTGTCCTGCTGGAAACATTTATACCAGTGCAGAACAGGCCGGTCGTTTCTTTGAAATGTTACTCAGCGGCGGCGAATATCAAGGCAAACAGATTATGAGCGCCAAGACGGTGTTCCGCTCTACCCTCCCAACCTCAGGTCTTAGTCTGGATCGAACCCTATTGGCACCGATGCGTTATGCATTGGGACCAATGCTCGGCAGTAATCCAGTAGGATTATTTGGCCCAATGACAGGACAGGCATTCGGCCATATTGGCTTCTCGAATATTCTATGCTGGGCAGATCCAGAGCGAGATATCAGCGTATCGCTGCTGAGCACAGGAAAGTCTGTAGTCGGCACTCATTTACCCGCTTTAGCTAAAACGCTTTATCAGATTTCGACCAACTGCCCGAAAATCCCAAAGAATCAACGTCGTTCGTTATTTGCAACGGACCGTACAGAAGCAGATTTGGTCTAAGCGCTCGACATCCAAATCACAGGCATAAAAAAGCCCAAGTTAAACTTGGGCTTTTGCGCTTGAAACTTTTCATTGTTCTTCTATTTTATTATTTTTTTATTCTTTTTTCCTACACCATTCAAACCCTCTGAATGTTCACACACATCCTTTTCTTTATTATTGTTTATCTTGCTTTTCCCTCTCTCTATACCGACTATTCTGTCAGATTCAATTGTGGAGAAAAATAGCATTTCTCTTATCTCTGTGTACGAAAAAACGTACAAGTCTGTATAACATTTAACTTAATAATAACAAAAAATTGTCAGACAATAAGATTTATATTTCTTCCTTTTATTTGAACCCTAGAGCACACGGAAATAGACCCTCCATAAACAGTAGATGAATATTCACATATTAAATATGTAGGGTATTGAACCTGTGAATCATAAGGGTTTTATCGTAGATGACGTATAAAAATAAAAAAGCCCTGTAGTCTCTCCCAAAACTACAAGGCTTAGCGGCTGTAAATTTCCTCTTTTATCACTTACTTCACTGTAAGTTCGCTGTCATACGACGTTATTATTATATTTATGCGATTTACCTAGCTTTCCTTGCTAGGCTCTTTGTGTGTACATAATCTCAAAAACCTTGCGCTTGCTCTAGCGACAATATCTCGAATCTTTGTAAGCTTTTACTTACAAAACGGTGAATTCTGAAGAATAAGTTCACAATCTGTTCAAATTGATCTTCTGCACTAAACCACTACGGCGAATCGTGCGTATCGTCAATGCCTGCTGTAAGGCATTTGAATCAGCCAAAATACTCACAACTTTTTTAGCACGAGTCACCGCTGTATAAATCAATTCCTGACTTAATAATTTTTCGGCTTGCGCATCTAATACAATCGCTGTGTGGGTAAATTCAGAACCCTGAGATTTATGAATGGTTAAAGCAAATGCAGTCTGCATGCTACGAGGTAATCGATGTGCTGCAATCCACTTATTTAAACTTGGAAAAAATACTTCAAATTGCTGTGCTTGAGTACGGTGCTTAAAACAAATGCCAATATCACCATTGGAAATCCCAAGCTGATAATCATTATACGTCATCATCACTGGACGCCCGATATACCAATCCCCTACAGCGACCTGTTTGAGTTGCTGGTTTAACCAATGTTCAGCATAACGATTGAGTTGTTCAATACCGAATGCCCCATGCCGAACAGCGGTTAAAATTCGATAATCATCAAAGGCGTGAATCACGGACTGAATAGAATCGGCTGTTTCATCTGCATGCATATAACGTTTTAAGGCGTCAACATAGCCTTGAAATCCATACATCAATTTTTGCTGATACGACTCAATATCAAGGCCATGCGGCTCTGGTAGATATTCCAGTTGAATATGATCTGACATATCTGTATTTAACGTTATTGCCTGCAATGGTGCTGCTTCTACAATGTCATGCGCTAGCTTCAAAAGTACGTCATCATGCTTAACTGAACCTTGCTGGGCTTGAATGAACCTCGCAAACTGTCCAATTTTCGCCTCAGCAGAAAAACGGCGACTGGTTTGTAACTGGACGCGGTTTTCTGCCAATCCTTCTACTTGCTGTAAATCTGCCAAAACCGAACCGACATCTACAGAGGCCAACTGATTAGCATCCCCAAGTAGGATGATCCGACACTGCTCAGGCACTGCTTCAAATAATAAAGTCGCCAGACTTAAATCCAACATCGATGCTTCATCGACCACAATCACGTCATAAGGCAAAGGCTGTTTTGGATTAAACCGTGGAATCTGCCGATTGCCCATGCCCAATAAACGGTGCAAGGTCTGAGTGTTTTGATTACGCAACTCATCTGTAATTAAACCTGATTCCAATAATTTTGGATCATTAAATGAGTTCTGTAATGCTTCCTGCATACGTTGTGCAGCCTTGCCTGTAGGCGCTGCCATGGCAATACGAATATCTGGAATAGTCTGGTTTAAAGCCGCGATGATACGTGCCAAGGTATAGGTTTTACCCGTACCAGGCCCCCCCGTAATAATACTCAGCCATTGTTGCAACACCATTTTAAGCGCTGCTTGTTGATGCTCATCGCTGAGTAAGTTCTGAAAAATTTCTGGATTCACGACCTGAATCGTTTGTCGTTTTAATCGACAAATCTGCTGTGCGAGGCGTTGCTCTAAGGACCAATATCGGTATAATGCCAAGCCCTGCTGATCATAGACACATGGGGCAACTTGAGTGATTGCATTTTCACTCGAAATAGCCAAATCAGCCAGTGCTTCGATCTGTGCACGATCGGCTTCGATACAGCTATCACCCTGTAAACTAGCTTCAACCAATTGTTGCAGTACTTCTGCAGCGTTAGCTGATTGGGAAAATGGGGCTTGTGCGAGGTAATTACTCCACATATTTAACCAAGTCATTTGTTCTGGCTGATGACCGATTTGTTTGTCCACAGAGTTATCCTCACACTTACCCACACGCTTGTCCACAAGGTTATAAACAGAGTTATTCACAAGCTAAGCTTTTGTTTAATTTAAGTTCACACACTTTATCTACACCATTTTTCCAGCATTATCCTCAGAGAAATATCCAAGGATTGCATCCAAACGCAAGATAAATTCATCCTCAGGCTTCCAATAGAAATAGCCCTGCTGAGCTTGTCCATTCATCCCACGTAAATACAAATACGATGCACCACCCAAATGTTGCTGCATATCGTAATTTTGCAACTTAACCGTCAGATAACGATGCAGCGCCACCAAATATAAAGCCGCTTGTAGCCAATAACTCGACAGAGACATACTTTCAGCAATCTGAGCTTGCTGATAATCTACCTGCTCTGCACCCAGATAATTACTCTTATAATCGGCAATATGGTAACGCTGTCCATCGAAATACACCAAGTCGATCGAACCATTCAAATAACGAGCAGATTTTGCTTCAAGTAGCTCAGGCATTTCGATGCCGTATTCTTCAAACAGTTGTTGTACACGTTGCATGGCCAACACACGATCTGACAAAGCCAAATAGAATGGACATTCTGATAAATATTGTCCTGCATCTAATTGCTGCAATTGAAAATCTTGATTAAGCGGCGTCTGTAGTACCTCATGCAGCCATTCGGCAATCCATTGATAAAGTTGTTGCTCAGCATTCTCCTGCCCTGGAAAATGTTGTTGATACTGTTGCAACAGTTCTAGCCATAAACTTTGATAGGTATTTTTAAAACGACGGCGAATTTCCTCCACCCAAGTTGAGGGCTGCTGAAAATCAATTTGTTCAAAAATTTCGTGCAGGAAATTGCCTGCCAAAGTCCCTTTGGGAAAATACTGCTTAATCCAGGCAATCGGCTGAGCACCTGATATGGTTTCTATTTCAGTAAGATTCAACTCATCTTCTGCTTGCTCAAAATCTGCATCAATATTGGCCATGCGATCAACACGGTTGGCTTTATGCTTTAAATGTTGCGCCAAATAACTAAAGCTAGTTTTACCACGTGCATAAAAACGCTGTGAAGGTAAAGGCTGTGCTGAGACGACTACATGCTGCTGCGCTTGCTGTGACTGTACTGCCTGAGGCCGCTCTAAAATTGGGGTTAGCTCCATACTGTACCGATGCTGAAAGCCATCACCTTGATTCTTCCAGAACGCCAAACCAGAGTGCTTATTTTTATCCCCTTTTTCAGGTTCGAACACTGCATAAACACGATGACTCGCGCGTGTCAGTGCCACATACCACAAACGATTTTGTTCCGCTAAAGCGCGCTGTTGATGCTGATCCAGTTCGGCCTGCTGTAAAAAGTTTTTATCGGCCACTGCAACCACACGTTGAATACGAGTTTGACCTGTCTCAGGCAATTGGATTTCTATGGTGGAGAAATTTAAGCTTTTCTGTACTTCAGCAAAAGCTTTATTTGCGCCAAGCAAAAAGACAATTTTAAACTCCAACCCCTTCGACTGATGGATCGTCATCAACTGTACACCTGCTTCGTTAGACAGCTTGTGCTCTAGCTCCCACTCCCGATCACTAGGTGAATTTAATTGTTTTAAATACCAGTGATACAGATTATGACTACCTTGTACCTGTTCACTATGCTGACTCAGAAGATCTGTCAAATGGCGTAAATTTACCACCGCACGCTCATTGTCTTTACTTTGTGCTGCAACCAACTGCTGCCAAATACCAAATTGGTTTAAGCAACGCTGCCATGCGGATAGAAAACCTTGATTCAGCCACATCTCACGGATGTCATCAAATTGTTGAATATAATAACTCAGCCCTTCTACGCTCTGTTCCAATGCCAACAATCGGGTTAAATCAAATCCGAATAAACGACTGAGCAAAGCACGTTTGAGCTTGGCTTCATCATAAGGATGAAGTAACGCCGTTAATAAAGCACCTACATCTTTTGCAATCGCTGAATCAAATACACTGCGTTTCGAAGGTCGATTAACACGAATTCCCATGCGCTCTAGTACATATTGCACTTCATCCAGTTGGCGATGGCTACGAGAAAGGACGGCGATATCATCTTCGTTAATTGCTGTAGCTACATCAGCTTCTAAATACAATTGTTTTAAATAAGCTTGATTCAATAAAGTCTGGATCTGCCAAGCCACTTGCGTCGCCTGTTCATTGCCCTCTTGCAATTGCAGCCAACGTAAAGGTGCAGGATTAGATTGAGTATTTTCAATCAAGGCTGGATGTGGTCGTGAACCTGCTTGAATTGGGTCATACATGACCTGCTCACCAAAATCTATCTGTCGCTGAAACAGCACATCAACCACTTCAACCAGTTCTTTCACAGAACGATGATTGTGAATCAGTTTATATTCATGCCCCTGCTTGGACATCACATCCTGATACGCATTCAGAAAGGTCAGCATATCTCCGCCACGGAAACCATAGATCGCTTGCTTACGGTCACCGACCATAATCATGCAGCCTTTTTGATAACGCTGCGGATGCCGCCAAATATTGGCTAACATATCATCTTGATCTTGGTTAGTATCCTGAAACTCATCGACCAAGATCAAAGGATATCGAGCCTGCACAAACACGGCAAAACGCTGCCCTTGCTCTCCTTTTAAAGCATCAGACAAGGTTTTGATTTGCTGAGAAAAGGTGGTTTCACCCTTTTGCTGTAGCACTTGTGGCAAGCGCTTCTTTACTTCAATACACAAATAAGCTTTTAGATAAACCTGTAGCTGCTCAAACGCTTGCTGTATACGTTGCAATGATTGAAACAACGATTGCAATTGCAATAGTGTCGGATGCTGATAAAAACCTTCGGCAATGTCGACAGAACATTTCTTAAAAATCTTTTGGTTTTCGAGCTTTTCTAAAAACTTAAATACCGCATCACGCGCATCGGCAAAATAAACATCAAAAACCTGCACATTCTCTGCACTCCCGATCGCCCCTAACAAAACTGGCAATGATTCGGTAAACAGTTTATGAAAAGCATTATTGCGAAAAGAGGCGCCATTAATATATGTGTAATACATACCGTCTAACTGAAAGTAGTCAGCCAGTGTATTCAATTCAATCTGCTGTGTTTGCTGTTGCCACTGCTCTAATTGTGCCAACTCAATTTCAGGCATGGCAGGGAGTTTAAATTGTGCTGAGCTAAAGTTCAGTGAGCTTTCCACCATCCCCACAAAATGATCAACACTTTTCAGCCCACCCACACTATACAGGGCATTAATGACCTGCTGCGGCTGGGTTTGAATCCACTCACGCAACACATCATGAATCAATTGGCGGGTATAACTTTTCGCATCATCCGTAATTTCTGTTCGTTCGATTTTGCCGCTTTCAAAGGCAAATTCTCGCAATAGCTTTTGGCTAAAGCTATCCAGCGTTCCCACAAATAACTCATCCAACTGATCAATCACCAGTTTGAGACGTTCGCAAGCATAGGCAATTCGTGGCGCAAACTTTTGTAAGACTTGTTGTTTTAATGGATCAGATTGCTGTAATGCCTGTGCTTGAATATCTTGTTCCAATACGTCACGAAAGGGCTCTAGGTATTCAAGTACCTCGACTAAACGCAAGCGAATACGACTTTTAAGTTCTGCAGCTGCGGCACGGGTAAACGTGGTGGCAATCACTTGGCTAGGGAGATATTTTTCTAAGAAAATCCGTACCATCAAACTTGATAGTGTGTAGGTTTTACCTGTCCCCGCGGAAGCTTCAATTAAATGCAGCCCTTCAAATTGAATATCAAGAATAGGCTGATAAGACACTGGATATTGCGAGCTCATGTCTTACTCCACCCGTAAAAATTCAAAAATTGGTTGATACAAGGCATAAGAATAATGATCACAAGCAAATTGCAATAAGGCTGCTGCATCTTGCTCTTGTAAAATAAACTGCCAATCGCGATGCAATTTACAAGCTTCATTTTGGCTCATATCAAAACCTGAGAAATCACCTGTATCATTCCAGTCCTTGAAGACTTGTTTCTGACTATCTTCAGCTAGAACAAGCTGTGCATCCCGTTCAGTCCATTCATAGCGTTTGGCTTTTTCCAGCGTTTTTAACATCAATGCAGCTGGCAACACCACGGGTTGCTGTTGTGCTGTATACCAAAGCTGCAACCATGCTTGCAGATAAGCCCGTGCCTGCTGAGAATTTAATCCTTCACAAATCACAGTTTGGTCACTAAATACCACTATACGACGTTGTTCGGTTGCACTGTCGCTGTCCAACACCACCAACCACAACAGATATTCCAGCCAGACCTTGGCTAAGCGTTTAGCACGCGCACTCGATGGGTCCAAACTCACCCAATCTTGGGTTAACTGTTTAGGTGTGACGCAGCCGATTTGTAAATGTTTAGAGACACGCCAAACCCGTTGTGTAGTTTCCGTCGGTGCTGCGGCATATTGCTGTAAACGCTCCAGCAAACGCTGCTGCTCTAAACGACTTTGCTGCCATGCACTTTGTTGGACTTTTCCAACAGGCAATTGATCTTGCAAAATATTCGGTGATATCGACTCATCATGCTGTTGTAAAAAATGGCGAATGGCATATTTACCCAACCCATCCAACAATAGAGGTTCGTTTTGATCGATCAGTTCAGTTGCAGTTAAATTTTCGACTCCTAATGTCTTTAAATACAATCTGGCAGGGAAAGTAACATCCTGAATCCATTGCTGACTACTCAGAATAGTCATTTCATGCTGTTCAACAGGATAAGGCGTATTGGCCCATGCCTGTCGTTCACCTTTAACTTGCTGAATCTGTGAGGCGACTTTAAACCATTGGTCCTGATATCGAACAGGACGATCCGCCACAAAACCTAAGGGGTCAAATGGCTGTAAACGGTGTAGATAGTAAAGAGGATAAAGCTGCGGTGGGATTTGCAATGCCTCAAACTCACCTGCATCCCCGATTGGTAAAATAGAACGCTGTTCACTTTGAGTTGATGAAGGTTTCACAATCAAAGCCAAATGATCTCGGAAACCTTGTACCACACTGGATGGTTCTCTGACCTCACCATCGTTGATATCAAAGCCATTATAAAACAGCCATACTTGCTCTTGTGCCAATAAGATTGCATCTAAAAATGCGCCCTGATCATCTTCCAGACGAGAACGATCACCCAATTGTTGACGCAATGCATCCATCAAATCAAAGGGAATATGACTGTCCCGATTTGGAAATTTACCTGTATCTAGACTCAACAATACAATCAGGCGATATGGAATTGGACGAATCTGCCCAATCTGGCTAAAAGTAATTTGTCCCGTTGGTTCAACTTGAGCTGACTGGTTTTCTAGTGTTTTTTGAATTTCTTCAATGATATAAGGCAAAGGCAAAGAAATTTGGCGTAACTGGGTTTCTGCATCGTCATAATAGCTGGCCAAAGTCAGCATACGTTCTTGTTTTTGAATAATTTCACGAACTGCTTTTAAGGCAACCACATCAGCTTGTTCAAACTCTAATACATCATCTTTGATTCGCTTTAACCATACTTCAACAGGGAAGCGCTGGCCTTGTTCATGTGCAATCAGCCAATCCCGTCGAGTAGATAAGTCATGATAAATCTGAATCAGAATCCCAATCAATTCAAAATCACTTGGCTGCACCAAAGCATAACTCAAGGTGTTTTGCACCATCGCATGTACGGGTACAGCAATGCCGAGAGCCAAACGATCTAAAGCAAATTTAAAGCTATAACGATAGTCTTGATCCTCTGCACTTAAACTATGTTTTAAATGTTCTGCATCTAAACCACGCTTAAAACCAGCATCATTGAGCAATTCCAATATTCGTTGTGTCTGCGAGTAATCCACGCCATAGCGTTGTTGCGTTGCGGCAAGATTAAGCCAATCGGCAAACTCATCTTGGATAAATCGACCTTGCGTCAGTTGCAAACGCCCAAGCACTGCACGCCAAGCATTTAATGCATCTAACTGCGCGACCCCTGCAATTTTAACGGGTAAAAAAACTTCGTGCTCGTTTGCGACCGCAGGAAAAACACTGCGAATTGAAGGTTCAAGCTCAGCTAAGCTTGGCGTTAAAATCAAAATATCGCTTGGACGGCGAGGCACCGAATCAGCTTTAGCCAACCAATGTAACAATTGCTCTTTTAACACTTCAAGCTGGCGTATGCTGGAGTGACAAACATGAATCTGGATCGACTGATCATCAGGTGCAAGTTCATATTGTTGTGGCTGGGGTTCCACTAAATAGAAAATATCAGATTGAATTTTACCCAGCAAAGTGTCAGGGAAATAATCCTCAAAAGCATCGACCCACTTCCCTTCTTCTCCTGTTGCCAGTTGCGATAATAATGAGAAGTGGTCACGTGCCTGCTTGCCCAGACGTGTCAGTAAAGGATGGCGAGATTCACGATTTAAGGCATTGAAACCGAGACTGAAATTTTCAAAAAATGTAGCAATATCTGCATCACTGGCATTGGGATGTTTAACCAGAAAGCGTTCTTTCACCCCTAAGTCATAGCGTTTTTTCCAGAGAGGATCGACGCTGTCCGCCCAATATTCTTGTGATGGGTTATAGTGCAATATCACCACATCTAAATATTGTCCCAAACGGCGTAGAAATTGTAGCTGGCTCGGTGGTAAATCTAAAATCGTAAATACAATCACCTGATTCGGGAGCTGTGCCAATGCTTGCTGACGTGTCTGTTCATTGTCTAGAAGCTGCCAGAAATCAGCATCAATACCTTGTATTTCTAAAAAATCATCATGGAAATAGTTCTGCCATAGCCAACGTTGCCAAGCTTCAAGCTGCTGAGTTTGATTTAAGGTAAATGCTGAAGTTTCTTGATCTGTTTTAGAAATGAGTTGTTCAATATCTAAAGCACGATTTTGTCCCCAAGCCGATAGCCAGTTACCTGCACATGTGCAATTGCCTTGACAGGCTCGCTGACAGTGACCCCGATAAATCATATAGTTGCTGAAAAGCTGCGAAACCTGCTCCGCGATCCAATACAACATACTCTGCTTTTTAAGCTGCTTTTCTGTGCCTTGTTGTAATTGGTCTGCACTGTCATAAATGCGCTGTACGATCGAATATAATGGATGGTCTAAAGCAAGTGTATTCTGTTGCGCTTGTATAAAAGGCTGCAGGGCCTGATGAATACGCCATTTTAAGATCAAATGTGGAATATTGGCTTTACGTACTTGCTCTTTATTTTCTAATACCTGTTGATAGGCATACCACTGAAAACCACGAATGCGTTGATGAAATTGATAATTGGCAGTCATGCCTTGCTGTTCAGCAATTTTCTGGGTCAACCATTGTTCTTGGGCGGGACTCGGTACAATAAAATGCTGGGTTTTAAACACCTGAAATGCGGAGTTACTCGGCTGAGTGATTGATGCCATCACACCTTGCAACAATACATCAAGGCGTTGACTTTGAATAACATGAATCCCCATGCGTTAATGTAACCTCATCAATAAAACAGCAGACTGTTGCACGAAATCGTACACAATCATCACTATACAACTTCAAATCACTATGTCACGCTAAACACACAAGGAAATAAAAAAATTGTTTTGAATTTCACCATTCCATACGATTGAATGTACTATCGAGGGATAGACTTTAGGTATAACTTTATGAAAATTGATAATATTCCTGAATCAATTAATCCAAACTTAAACTTGGAACAGATTCGTGATGAGTGTCTGGAACTCGCTAAAAAGCGTGCGTATTGGTCAGCAGGCGCAGCGATTGTGCCGATTCCCTTTTTTGATGTCGTTGTTGATTTAGGTATGCTGACACAAGTGATCCCAGATATTAATGCGCGTTTCGGTCTCGCACCTGAGCACATTAGTGTTTATGACCCTGAAACCAAAAAAATTCATTGGGATGAACTACGCAAACGTGGTTTTGAGTTTTCAGGTTTTGTGGTGGCACGTACTGCCATGAAAAAATCATTTAATGGTTTTTTTACCAAAATTGCCACCAAGCAAGTGACCAAGTTTATCCCTTTAGGCGGGCAACTTGTTGCCGCTAGTCTGGGATACTTTATGATGCGTAAAATTACCGAAGCACATGTGCAGGATTGCTACAACCTTGCAAAACGCATTCAGAAGAAGACCGTTTCAACCTATTAAATAAAAACGGTCAGTTCCTCTCAAGCCGTGTTTTTGCATCACTGTAAATTATTGACCTTTACAGTGATGCAACAGATCAATAAAAAAACCACACAAATACGTTAATATTCACTTAATTTTTTAAGCTTTCATAAAGATTGTATTTTTAATCTCCACATCTCAATGATAAACAGATGATGGAGCGTCGTTGTGCAAAATAGCCAATCACCTTCTCGTGTCCGTTCAATTTTTAACGTGACCAGCGGGAACTTTCTTGAACAATACGACTTCTTCCTGTTTGGACTCTATGCACAAGCCATAGGCCAAACTTTTTTCCATTCAGACAGTAGCTATGCCGCGCTGATGAAAACCTTCCTCGTATTTGCAGTCAGTTTTCTCATGCGCCCAATTGGTGCTTTAGTACTCGGTCCTTATGTTGATCGCATTGGGCGTCGCCGTGGTCTGATGGTGACTTTAAGTATCATGGCCTTCGGTTCGCTAATCATTGCATTCACACCGAGCTATGCCAGTATTGGATTTGCCGCGACTGTGCTGATTTTCGTAGGGCGTCTTGCGCAAGGCTTTTCCGCAGGTGTTGAACTGGGCGGTGTTTCAGTTTATCTGGCCGAAATTGCCGAACCGCATAACCGTGGTTTTATTACCAGTTGGCAATCGGCAAGTCAGCAGGTTGCCGTCATTTTTGCAGCCGTCTTAGGTTATATCGTCAGTGTAGTGTTTACCAAAGCACAAGTGGATGCTTGGGCTTGGCGTATTCCGTTCTTTGTCGGCTGTGCCATCATTCCTTTTATTTTCTGGTTGCGTAAGTCACTGGTTGAAACAGAAGCCTTTGCTTCTCGCAAAGAACATCCAAGCACTCGACAAATTCTCGCCACCTTAGCGGCCAATTGGAAAATTGTGTTGGCAGGTGTATGCATGGTTGCAACCACCACCACGATGTTTTATTTCATTACGGTTTACACCCCAACCTACGGTAAAGAAGTACTACATTTAACACGCACCGAAAGTTTGATCGCCACCATCATGGTTGGACTGAGTAACTTTATTTTATTACCTCTTGGCGGTCATCTCTCCGATAAGTTTGGCCGTAAGCCTCTCTTAATCGCGACGACTGTATTGATCTTTGTCAGTGCCTATCCACTACTGACTTGGTTAACACATACGATTAGCCTATCGCACATGCTGATGGTGTTATTGTGGTTCTCATTACTGTATAGCTTTTATAATGGTGCTTTAGTGGTTTCATTGGCTGAAATGATGCCAAGCTCAGTACGGATTGCAGGATTTTCGGTTGCTTATAGCTTTGCCACTTCTATCTTTGGTGGACTCACGCCAATGATAGCGACCTATCTGGTACAAACATCTGGCAATAAGAGCATGCCTGCATTCTGGCTCATGTTTGCTGCCATCACCAGCTTAATCGCGACCTTAATCGTGTTCCGACAACATCACAGTTACAGCGCACAATTGGCAAATAACAATTAACCTAGGCAATGACAAACAGAAGGCGGATTAATCCGCCTTCAACTGTTTTAAGATCGCTTTCAACACTTCAATTCGGGCTAAATATTTATCATCGGTTGCAATCACATACCATGGTGCATAATCAGTATCGGTGCGCTTAAACATATCCGCAGCTGCTTTGAGATACTCATCCCATTTATCTCGATTACGCCAATCTTCTTCAGTAATTTTAAAACGTTTATGTGGCGTCTGTTCCCTCGCTTTAAAACGTACAGCTTGTTCATCTTTGCTGATCGCTAACCAAATTTTCACAATGACGGTTTGGCTATCCACCAAGTTTTCTTCAAAACGGTTAATTTCACTATATGCCCGCTGCCACTCGACCGTCGAAGCAAAACCTTCAATCCGTTCAACCAGCACGCGTCCATACCAAGTGCGGTCAAAAATGGCGATCTTGCCACTATCATTCAACTTGCTCCAGAAACGCCATAAATAAGGACGGCGTAACTCATATCGCTCAGGTGCGGCAATGGTGTGAATTTCATACTCTCTTGGATCGAGTTTTTTCACAATTCGTTTGATCGCACCGCCTTTGCCTGCTGCATCCATTCCTTCAAAGGCAATCACCACTTTACGTTCGTCATAACGTAACCGATCTGCCACCTTTTTAGTCAGTTTACTCAGCTCTTCTTTATAATCTTGTTTTTCTAAACCCGCTTTTTCAGGTTCAAGTAAGGCTTTCGGTATCGCAGCTTGCTGCCATTTTTGCGTAACTTTGGTTTGATGCTCAGGTAACTCTTGTAAAGTTTGCAATAAATATTGGGCAAAGCACTGATCACGCAGTTTTTCATCTTCACCATCAACAATAAACCAGTCATCAGTAAAGCGCTGGCTCAAACTTTGCAAAGTGTCGTATTGTTTTTTATTGCGCCAATCCAAACCATGCAATTTATGCCATTGCTGTTCAGAAGCATCTATTTGATCTAAACGCTTTTGCAATGATTTCCATGATAAATCAAACCAGACTTTGACAATATGCACATGATTATTCTGCAAATCATGTTCAAAAGCGCGCATTTGTTCCACATAGCCATCAAACAGATTCTCATCTAAAGGCTTCGAAACATGCATCGCAGTAGTGAGTAAGTCACTGTACCAATTGCCAAACATCACCACGATTTGCCCTTCGGCTGGAATAAAGCGCGTATAGGATTGCCAAAAAGCCTGATTATTTGATAAGAGTTGAGGTGCATCGGCTTTCACCCGTAAATAACGTGGATCGAGCCATTCTCGTAATTGTTTAACGGCTTCGCCCTTACCTGCCAACTCGATTCCACTGACTAGAACCAAAACACTTTTGGCATTTTTTTTATCTCGGCTATTCTTTAAAGCATATTGTGCTTCAATCAGCTCTAGCGAAAGTTCATCTTCATCGCGTAATTCAAATGTCGGTTGTTGTTTACTCATCTTTTTTTGCTCTAAGCGGCTCATTATTCAAATTAAAAAAGAGTATAGTCAAAACCAAAGCTTATCTCAGAAAAACCCGTGTACAATTTCTGTAGATTCCTGTTTCAACATCAGCACAGTGACCGATTATTAAACATTTAGAGTTTATGCTGTCATGGTTCTTGGTTATGATGCAGCCTATGATTTTATGGTTTTATTTTCTTTGAGTTCGAACATGTCAAAACTCGCTGCATTTGATAATCTTTTATTACAATATCAAACTTTGAATTACCACCAAGATCCTGTGCTTGCACAGAGATTGCATGAAGTACAGGCATGGATGAAAGAGCGTATTGCACAAACGCATGCTGAGTTTTTTGCTGAACCTCAAAATCAACTCATGGCCCAGTATTTTTTAAATCGTTTGTATGGTGGACCAGACTTTGATGCAATGGCGCAGCAAATCGAACGCCTGCTGAAATATGCACATAAAGCTGAAAGTCTTTTGCCAGAAAATGCCATCAAGACAGGCACAAAATCGGTCAGTTTGGCAGTCCTTGCTACACAGTTGGATGAACAAGTCGCGGTACAGCTGTTGCAGGATTACTCTCCCGATACACCGTTAACTGATGAAATCATGCGTCAAACCTTGGTTAAACTTGATCAAGGTGATGCGCGTTATGAACAGTTACAACTGCTTGATGAGCTAGGCCTTACCCTTGATAAATATATGCGTTCAACCATGATGTATGCCGCTTTTAAAATGTGTAAAGGCATTGCGCATAAATATCAATTTGACCGTATGTACGAGTTTATCCAAGAAGGTTTCGCAGCCATGAAACCAATGAAGTCTGCTGCAACCTTTATCAAAACCTTCAGCGAAAAAGAGCGTGAAATTATTGAGAAGGTACATGCTGGACATCCAAATCCATTCCGTAACTAAAGTTTAGATGATTGCTCTGCAACCTTAACGCTTGGGGTTGCAGAGAAAAATGAGTCTTTTCAAATCTTAAGAAAAATTAAAACCCTTTTTAGAAAGTGACTTTCTGTATATTATTCATATCAATTACAGCTGAAACCCTGTAAAAAGATACAAAATCTGTCATCATGCTTGCTGATTCGTGCCGCTAGAGCGAAAGTTTAGGAGAAAACAATGTCTAACGAAAACCAACAGCCTACCCCAGAAGTTGAGCAAAACCCAAGTTCAGACAAAGTCAGCCCTTTCTTAAACACGCCCCTTCCACAAGGCACACCACAAGGTCAGCAGCAACCAATCCAACAGGGTGCAGCACAGACCTCAACAGCTTCAATTCCAAAATATAACTTACCCCGTGGTGCCAATACTGGTAACGTCGGTGCAACCACACACTTTGGTTATCAAACCGTAAATAGTGATGATAAAGCACAGAAAGTTGCTGAAGTATTCCATTCGGTTGCCAGCAAATACGACATCATGAATGACCTAATGTCTTTTGGTATCCATCGTATCTGGAAACGTTTTGCCATTAATATGTCAGGTGTTCGTCGTGGTCAACACGTGCTTGATATTGCAGGCGGTACAGGCGATTTAGCCAAAGTATTTAGCCGTGAAGTTGGACCTCAAGGTCATGTGGTTCTTTCAGATATTAACGAATCAATGTTAAATGTTGGTCGTGATCGCCTCATTGATGCAGGCTGTACCAATGTTGATTTCGTGCTTGCCAACGCTGAAACGCTCGAGCCATTTGCAGACAACAGTTTTGATTTAGTCACTATCAGCTTCGGTCTGCGTAATGTGACCGATAAAGATGCTGCTTTACAAGCCATGTACCGCGTGCTTAAACCAGGTGGTCGCCTGCTTATTCTTGAATTCTCTAAGCCTGTATTTGAACCGTTCTCAAAACTTTATGACTTCTATTCATTCACGGCATTGCCGATCATGGGCAAACTGGTTGCCAATGATGCTGAAAGCTATAAATATCTTGCTGAATCAATTCGTATGCACCCAGACCAACGTACACTGAAAGGTATGATGGAAAATGCGGGCTTCCAAAGCTGTGACTACCACAACTTAACGGGTGGTATTGTTGCTGTTCACCGTGGATTCAAACTTTAAGGCTTAAGATATGTGGTCGATTTTAGCACTCGGTGCAGTCGAGCGTATCATTCATCATGTGATTGATTTGGATGCGATTACTCGCATTCAACTTAATCAACTACAAGGTCAATTATTACGTGTTGTGATCGACAGTCCACAACTCTCAGTTGATGTTTTTTTTGATGAAAATAGAGTTCGTCTAGAACCGACCGTGACTGGACAAGGTCAAACCCCTTCTCTCTTTGAACAGCGTCCATTTGATCCTCAATCTAAAATTACGACTGCAACCGCAACATTACATGTTGAAAATACGGTTGAGCTGGTTAAATTACTGCTCAGTGATATGGATCAAATTGGTAATATCCCATTGCAAGGTGATTATCACCTATTGCAGGATATTCAAAAAATCATGCAACAGGCTGAGCCTGATCTCGCAGCACATTTGTCACCTTGGATTGGCCCGCAGCTGGCACATGAGCTGGGTAAAGTTCAACTTGCACCCAAGCATTTGAGACGCTCACTACAAAGTCATTTATTTTTTGTTGAAGATGCCTTAAAAGAAGATAGCGGTTTATTTGCCCCACGTTGGCAAATGGATGATCTCAATCGCGAGACGCGTCAACTCAATCAGGAAATTGATCGTTTGGAAGCCAAGCTTCAACAACTCAATGCTCAACTCAATCCATCCAAGCAACCCACACAAGACTAGGTAAGACTTTATATGATTCCGCATGTTACACGGTTACTCGAACTTTGGCGTATTGCAGCACACTATCGCCTTGACACCTTGTTCCCTGCGGAAGAATTACCAGTAAAAGCTCGTCATGCATTAAGTCTGATTAAAATGCATCCTGCAGCTTGGTCAAGTCGTGAAAAAAAGAACCCGCTTAAGCTAAAAGAAGCCCTTGAGGATATGGGTCCCTTAGCGATTAAGCTCGGCCAATTGCTATCTACGCGTCGTGACTTAATTCCACCTGAAGTATTATCACAACTGGTGTTATTGCAAGATCGTGTCAAACCGTATGACACTCAGCTAGCCAAACAGCGCATTCAAGAATCACTCAAAGCAGATGTATCAACCTTATTCTCACGCTTCGATGAGCAGCCGCTTGCCGCAGCCTCGATTGCACAAGTGCATACAGCAGCTTTGCATGATGGTCGTGAAGTTGTCGTTAAAGTCACTCGCCCCGATATTCGCAGTCAAATTTTACAAGATTTTGAGATTCTGGCTTGGCTTGGCGATTGGTTGGAAAATCGCTTAGAAGCAGCGCGTGCCCTGCATTTATCAGAAATTATTCAAGACTATCGTCAAATCATCTTAAATGAGCTTGATTTGAGTCTGGAAGCAGACAACACCCGCCGTATGCGTCACTACTTTACTGGCTCAAGCATGATGTACGTGCCAGAAGTCTATATGGACAGTAAAGACGTGATGGTGGCGGAACGCATCACAGGTGTCCCGATTTCTGATATTGCTACCTTTGATCGTTTAGGTATGGATCGTGCGGATCTGGCGGAAAAAGGCTTAACCATTTTCTTCACCCAAGTGTTCCGTGACAACTTCTTCCATGCGGATATGCATCCAGGCAATGTCTTTGTCGAGACCATTAACCCAAGCAATCCACGTTTTATCGCGTTGGACTGTGCGATTATGGGTGAATTGTCTAAGCACGATCAAATGACGATTGCTCGTATGCTACTGGCTGTGATGAACAGTAACTTCATGCAATTGATTCAAATTGTGCATCAAGCAGGCTGGATTCCACCGGGTACAGATCAAGATGCCCTATCCCGCGAAATGCGTCGTACCGTTGGCCCGATGGTTTCCAAACCAATGGATCAACTTGATTTTGCAGGCATTTTGATTCAGGTGATGGATATTGCCCGTCGTTTCCATTTAGAAATTCCACCGCAGTTGATGCTGTTACTCAAAACCTTAGTGCATGTTGAAGGCCTAGGAACAGATCTTTACCCACAACTGGATATCTGGAAACTGGCAAAACCAATTCTGACCGAATGGGTCAAAGCCAATATGAATCCAGTCAAAAATGTGAAAGAACTGGGACAGCAAATTCCAGACCTATTACTTGGCGCACAAGATATTCCAGGTTTATTAATTGACAGCTTAAATGGTCTAAAAAACCAATCGGCTTGGCACGACAAACAATTGCGTGAACTTCAGCAAATGCGTTTGCAAACGCAGCAACAGCAACGTCGTAGCTGGATATTTGGCAGTACCATGGTGATTTTGCTCACCATTGCCATTATTAGCCCGTGGTTTATTTCCATTGTGTTGATTGTGCTGAGTAGCCTATTAGCATTCTGGCGAATCGTGAAATAAACTGCTCTGTTTTGCATTGAAGGCCGTATTTTTTAAATACGGCCTTTGTTGTTTTAAACGCTGCCTCCATCCAAATCCTGATGAAAATTCAATTCATTTTTATAGTTTAGGAAAGTTTTAACTCCAACTTAGGCCATTCTCACTCAAAAGCTTCTCATCCTTTTGTAGATATACGATCATGCATCCCTGTGCGACGTGCCACAGCAAGATACTAAGGTGAATCGACACATATTTTAAAGGAAGAGAACATGGGTTTAAGAAATAGTATTCATAACTATGGCTCGATTGCAAAATGGCTGCATTGGAGCACGGCATTATTGTTTTTATGCGCTTATTGCAGTGTCTATTACCGACATTGGTTTACCGAAAAAGGTACACCTGAAAACTGGACAGCATTACAGCTTCACCTTTCCGTCGGCATCAGTATTGCCATACTCATTATCCTTCGAATTATTTGGCGTCTGAACAATCCACAACCCCAATTAGAGCCTGCTAGCCCAGCTGCGACTTTTGCAGCGCATGCAGGGCATTTTGCCCTATATGCCATTATGGTCATTGCACCTTTAACAGGTTATTTGGGTACGAGTGTAAATACCGAGTTCTTTTTCTTATTTGAAATTCCCCAATTTGAACACACAAGTCTGTTTCAAAACTTGATTGCTCAAGGCTTAGGCTTGAGCTTTGAAGAGTTCGAGATCCCGATTGATTTTATACATAAGCAAATTCTTGGAAAATGGCTCATCTGGATGCTGATTTTAGGACATGCAGGCGCTGCGCTGTATCATCACTTTGTGAAAAAAGATCGCACTCTCCTCAAGATGACTACGGGGCAAGATCAACCTAAATAAACAACCTGCAGCTTCGTTGTGTCTCAGATTTTCTTTTTTTAAAAGTCTTTCAGATCAGTTAAGATGCTGTTTGAGTACATTTCATAAAGACTTTAAAAGAACAAACAATGAAAACACTTCATTTTGCCATCATTGGTGCAGGCACAGCAGGTCTCGCAACCGCAATTTTACTTGCTCGAGAAGGTCATCAGGTTACGATTTTTGAACAGGTCGATGAACTTTCTCCCGTGGGTGCAGGTTTGTTGCTACAGCCTGCTGGCTTAGCTGTATTTGAGCATTTAGGTGTACTCGATCAGGCTTTAAAACTGGGTGCCAAAGTCACAGGACTGGAAGGCCAACTTCCGAATAAACGTCTGTTGGTGAATAGTCACTATCATCAAGCAGGCAGCAACCTCTATGGTCTCGGTATTCACCGTGCCACCTTATGCCATGTCCTAATCCAAAAGCTAAAAGAATATTCCAGTCATCTGACTTGGCGTATGAGTCATACAGTTGATCGTATTCAAGAAAATACAAATGAAGTTCGATTATTCAGTTCTCACCAGCAACAAAATTTTGATGCCTGCTTCGATGCTGTACTGATAGCCAATGGTGCACGTAGCCAATTGCGCCCTCCAGCATGGGTGAAAGTTGATCAGGCCTATCCATGGGGAGCTGCATGGAGTATCGTGCCTGAATGTCCAACACTCGATCCTGAAATTCTGCATCAATTTTATGATCGCTCCCAAATCATGATGGGTGTGTTGCCTACGGGTGCTATACCGACAGCACCTCAGCAACGACTTTCTAGTGTGTTCTGGAGTTTGCCAACCTCGCAACTACAATCATTCTTAAAAGATGAGTCGGCTAAACAACAATGGTTAAAACAGGTGGCCGATCGTTGGCCTGAGGTTGGCGGATGGCTAAAACAGTTAATCTCAAACGAATACAATCAACCACAATGGTTATCCGCTCAATATCGGGATGTGGTGATGTCTCAATTTGGGCAAGGCCGAATTGGCGTCATCGGTGATGCTGCTCATGCCATGAGCCCTCAACTGGGCCAAGGTGCTAATATGGCGTTGTTGGATGCATGGGCCTTTTCACAGTCACTACAAGCAGCAAAACAAAATCAGCAAATAGATTGGTCAGTGCTGTGGCAGCACTATCATCAACATCGTGGTTCCTCGACCCAGTTCTATCAATTTTTAAGTCGTCTACTCACCCCACTGTATCAATCTGATCATTGGTGGGCAGGTGGCTTACGTGACTTAACCTTCCCGTGGATGTATCAAATCCCCTATTTTCGCAAAGAAATGGCAATCACCATTTCAGGCTTAAAAACAGGACTGTTTCAGCAACTTGATTATCAACAAGTGGCGCAATATGCTGGGAAAGATCATGTTTTCAATACTAAAACTGAATCTCTACCTGAATATGAATAAGAGCAGCTTAATATGAAAATTCGTCATTTAGATCATTTGGTTCTGACCGTTGCAGATATTGAGACAACTTGTAAGTTCTATCAATCAGCCCTGAATTTTGAGGTAATTCATTTCGGTGAAAACCGTAAAGCACTGCAATTTGGCAACCAAAAAATCAATCTGCATCAAGTGGGCAAAGAGTTTGAACCCAAAGCACTTCACCCGACTGCGGGCTCAGCGGATCTGTGCTTTATTGCGGAAACGCCACTGAATGAAGTAATTGCACATCTTCAAGCACAGCAAATTGAAATCATTGAAGGTCCAATCGAAAGAACGGGTGCAATGGGGAAAATTTTATCAGTTTATTTAAGAGATCCTGATCAAAATTTGATTGAAATTTCAAACTACTAAGAAACCACCTTTATTTATAATCTATCGGGATATTTTGCAGTTGCAGATGAATATCCCAATGATCTGGCTTATTTTTTATTTCCCACCAATTTGCACCAGTATCTAGCCATTTTGTACGATGAACTTTTACTGATTCTTTTGTGCAGTCCTCATACCCAAACTCAGCACCACAGCAAGCACATATCATAAAGTTAGGTGTTTTTCCATCGTCCCCCCATGGTGCTTCGAATTGAATAAGTCCACACACTCTACAAGCCAGATTTTCATGATTTTTCAATACTGAACCCCAAAATTTTACCCAACACTCAATTAATAAGGATTGAAAAAGTTTTACTTAAAACAAGCAAGTTAACTCCTATTTATAACAATATAAACTTCACTCTATCAATCTCATGCAAAAATCGCATAACCGATTTTTTACCCAACAAGCATAGCCAACCCTTGCCACAACCGCTACACTAGCTGCTCTCCACTCAATGGATTTTCACTCATGTCAAACTGGTTAGATGAAGTTAAATTTGATTCCAATGGTCTTGTTCCTGCCATTGCACAACATCATCAAACAGGTCGAGTGTTAATGGTTGCGTGGATGAATCGTGAGGCTTTACAACTGACAGCTGAAAAAAATCAGGCCGTGTATTACTCACGTTCACGTCAAAAACTCTGGCATAAAGGTGAAGAATCAGGACACTTTCAAACCGTGCATGAAATTCGCCTGGATTGCGATGCCGACGTGATTATTCTACAAATTGAACAACATGGCGGCATTGCCTGCCATACTGGTCGTGAGTCTTGCTTCTATCGTAAACTCACCCCACAAGGCTGGGAAATTGTTGATGCACAGCTCAAAGATCCGACAGCAATTTATGGTGCATCAGCTAAAGTTGAAGCCCATGATCATGGTCAAAGTGAACAAGTGGATGTACTCAGCTATTTAGGTCGCTTAATGCAACAGCGTAAAATAGCTGAATCTGATAGTTCTTATATCGCCAGCCTGTATAAAAAAGGCATCAATAAGATTTCAGAAAAAGTCGGTGAAGAAAGTATTGAAAGTATCATCGCTGCCAAAGATTATGCAGTTCTAGCTTCACTGGAAAATAAACACGATCTGATTTATGAAGTCGCGGACTTATGGTTCCACAGTATTGTGATGTTGGGTTACTTCGATCTTGAGCCACAAGTGGTTCTCGATGAACTCGCACGTCGTCAAGGTTTATCAGGTTTAGTTGAAAAAGCTAACCGTAGCAAAGAAGCGTAATCAGAGCCTGTGTCAAATATAGAAAAACCCAAAGCCACTTATGAGCAAGCCATTGCGATAGACAATGCCCGTCTAGGTCAATCCTTTAAAGTGATTGCCTATGCTGGCACAGGAAAAACTACAACACTGCAAATGATCAGCGATGCCATGCCTGAACGGCGTGGTATGTACTTGGCATTTAACAAAGCCATCGCCTCAGAAGCACAAAATAAATTTCACAGCAATGTAAACTGTCGAACCTTCCACTCGCTTGCATTTCGCAGTGCACCGCGTGGCGTGACCGACAAATTACGCTTACCACGCTTAAGCCCAAGCTTCATTGCCAAAGAATATCGACTGGAACCCATTACGCTACGTCGCCTCATGGGTGGGCGTTACGAAAAATATGTGTTGATGCCAAGTCGTTTGGCCAGCTTAGTTGCCAATGCCGTGAGCTACTTCTGCTCAACCAGTTCACAGTATCCAGCTCCTCGGCATATTCAGGCACCGAACTGGTTACATCTAGACGATATCGAAGCCTTACAACAACATCTCTACCCTGCGGTGGAACGACGTTGGCTCGAATCAATTGATCCCAATCATCAAGCAGGTATTGGACACGATATCTACTTAAAGCTTTGGGCTTTATCAGAACCAAATATTCCTGCGGATTATGTGTTGTTTGATGAAGCACAAGATGCCGATCCACTGATGCTCGGTATTTTACTGCGTCAGAAAAGTACCCAAGTCATTTATGTCGGTGATGCACACCAACAAATTTACGCATGGCGTGGAGCAATCAATGCCATGCAGCAAATGCCATTGCCTGAAAGTCGTTTAACCACCTCTTTCCGTTTTGGCGATGCCATTGCAGATGTCGCCAACAGCTTGCTTGGCGCATTAAATGAAACCGTGCCCCTACTTGGTAATCCAAACCAAAAATCAAGTGTGGTGAATAAGCCCCATACCAAGATGCGAGATGCGATTCTATGTCGGACTAACGCCCGTGCAATGGAGCTATTACTTTCTGGTCTTGTCAATGGTGATAAAGTCGGCTTACAAGCGGACCAGCAGAAACTGAGTCGTTTTGTCGATGCAGCAAGTTTATTGAAACAAGGCAAACGAATTACCGATGTTCCTGAGCTGGCTTGGTTTAACTCTTGGCATGATGTACACGAATATTGTGAAACCAATGATGGCAGTGATATCAAGCCCTTAGTCAAACTGGTTGATGATCATGGTACCGATCCACTGAAAAAGGCTCTGGCAAAAATCACCCCGATTGAACAGGCAGATTATGTAATTTCAACTGCACATAAAGCCAAAGGTTTGGAATGGAATCGTGTGCATATCGAAGACGATTACCAATTTAAAATAAATGGACTAGAACATAAAATTACAGATGAAGAGCTAAGACTACTTTACGTGGCCTGTACGCGTGCTAAAGTAAGTTTAAATATTCATCATTTATACGACTTAATACAACAATTAAAACGGTGCGCCCCCTCAAGTCTTCGTCAGTCAGCAGGTTAAAGCGCTTATGATTGAGGTCAGCTTATGCAACTTGAATCGGTTCTCTTTAAACACATCGGGATGTTTCGGGATTTAAATCTCGAGTTTCAACCTGAGCAATATCCTATTACCCTGATTTTGGGTGATCAAGCCACAGGCAAAAGTACAATTTTAAAAAATATCTATCAAAGCCTAACTTGGTTTTCTGCGCGCTATAAGGATATTCGTACTGCAGGTGTGGTGATTGCCGATCAAGATATTATGCTCAATCGCTTACAGGCAAAAATTCAAATTCAGATTCGTATGAGCAGCGAACTGTGCGGTACGATGACAGAAAGTAGTTCATCACAACAGATCAACACGCAAACTTGTGCATGGAAACTCTATAAAACATTTAACAGTCAAGGCGTTGGGATTAGCCAAGTTGAGACTCAACAGCTTGATCAAATGGTCACCCTATATCAAAAAACAGGGCTGCAAGATCCTTTATTTGGACTCCCACTGATTGCCTATTATCCTGCCGAACGTTTTGTCCAAGACATCAATTTGCAAAGCAAAAATACCCCAGGGACATTACAGGAAATTTCGGCCTACGATTTAACTGCTGTGCCCTATACGACCTTTGCCCGTTTTTTTGAGTGGCTGCGTGAAATCAGCGATGTCGAAAATGCTCATTCAGCCCATATTGTTAGGCGTTTAATGGGCAATGATTTTAATCAACAAAATCAATCAGAAGTACTGCAAGAATTACAACAGGAATTGATCAATCATCCAAAACAATTGTCTGCACCCAATCTCTATGCCTTGAAAAATAGCCTGCATGCCGTTTTTCCTGAATTAAATGATATTTACATTCAGTATGTTCCAAAACTGCAATTGATGGTGCGCTACCAAGACCAACTGATCCCATTTCAACAATTGTCGGCCTCTCTCAAAGCATGGATTGCTCTGGTAGGAGACGTGAGCCGTCGACTATGCCTATTAAATCAGCATTGTTTTAACCCATGCTTAGAGGGTGAAGGTATTTTGATGATTGATCAAATTGATCATCAACTCGATCAGAATAACTGTGCTGAAATTCTTGAACGTTTACATCAAGCATTCCCTCGTCTGCAAATCATTGCCACAGGTAATCGCGATGCGCTACTCGAACATGCTGTTCATTACCAATGCCTAAAACTCGATCAAAAAGGTGCCTATCAACTCAATTTAGAAGCATCTCAACAACAGCTTTCAGATTTATATAATGAATTAACAAAAACTGAAGCCACTGCTTCTGATCAAGCCCAGACTTTGCTGCAATCTGACCTCTTAACCCATAAAGTTGATGATTTATTCCAGCAAATTCAGGAGTTAAACGAACAAGAAAAGAGTGACTTACTCAATCTACTCAAGATTGATGACACACCTCAAGAAACCCCTTTATGAAAGATTGGATAGAGGGAATATTGAAATGTTTTCAATAAATTATGTTGTTTGTTTCATGTAATATCATCGGATATTTATTGATATTTTATAGTAAAATAAATCGTATTTTTTATTTTCAAGTTGTGCAATACAACTTGCTGCCTCCGTTAACTTGATTGGGCTTCAAGATTTAAAGTTTTTGGTATTCTCTTTGAGTGCCTGTAAGTCTTGAAAGAAAATTCACCCCTTAGGTCTTCGACCTAAATCATCGACATGGATACCAGTGTGCTACCGATTATTATCTTATTACCGCTCATACTCGGCACCACCCTTGTCTCACAATTACAGCGTATTTCGCGTGGCGTGACGGCACTTGGGGCGATTGGCATCAGCCTTAGTTGTTTTATTTTACTTTTAACTCAGGCAGAAACGGTTCTTCAGGGCAATACCCTGCAACAAAGTTGGGACTGGCTTCCTCAGCTCGGAATTAATCTGAGTTTTCGCCTAGATGCATTAGGTTTATTGTTTGGTCTGCTGATTAGCGGTATCGGCACCCTGATTTATATTTATGCCTATTACTATCTCAGCCCTAAAAACTCTCTCAGTAAGCTTTACCAGTTATTGATGCTGTTTATGGCAGCTATGCTGGGGATTTCACTCTCAAATAACTTAATGATCTTATTGGTCTTTTGGGAGCTCACCAGTATTTCATCTTTCCTGCTAGTGGGTTACTGGAGCCAATATGAAGCTGCTCAGCGCGGCGCGCGTATGGCGCTCACCATTACAGGTATGGGCGGCTTGGCGATGCTGGGTGGTTTTGTCCTGATTGGACAAATCACAGGAACTTATCAGATTGATGAATTGGTCTTGATGAAAGATACCATTCAACAGCATGCGCTTTTTGTTCCAGCTTTACTGCTCATTTTATTAGGTGCATTCACCAAAAGTGCTCAGTTCCCATTCCATTTTTGGTTACCGAATGCGATGGCTGCACCAACGCCTGTATCCGCTTATCTGCATTCAGCAACGATGGTAAAAGCAGGGATTTTCTTGCTAGCGCGTTTAGCACCAATCTTTATTGGTGCTGCGCTGTATCACAACATCGTAACGTTTGTTGGTTTATTCACTTTGTGTATGGCCGCAGGTTTTGCCATTTTCAAAGAGGATCTAAAAGGCCTTCTCGCTTATTCGACCATCAGTCATTTAGGTTTGATTGTCTGTCTACTCGGTATTGGATCACCACTGGCAGTTGCAGCTGCAATTTTCCACATCATTAACCATGCAACTTTTAAAGCTGCACTATTCATGATTGCAGGGATTATTGACCATGAAACAGGCACACGTGATTTACGCAAGCTCAGTGGTATTTGGCAACTGCTTCCATTTACGGGCACCTTAACCATGATCACTGCTGCCTCAATGGCGGGTGTACCATTGACCAATGGCTTTATTTCTAAAGAAATGTTCTTTACAGAGCTATTGGCTAATTTGTCTGGTCCAGTGATGGTCATTTCAGCCATTGTCGCTACGTTAGCAGGTATTTTTGCAGTCAGTTATTCGATTCGTCTGGTACATGGTGTGTTTTTTGATGGTCCGATTGGTAAACATGTGCCGAATAAAGATGCACACGAACCGCATTTAGGCATGCGCTTACCAGCGATCATTCTAGCAACCTTATGTATTTTGGTGGGCATCCTCCCTGCCATACTGGCTGGAACCATGGTCAACAGCGTGACTCGCGCAAGTTTGGCACAGCCAGAATTTGAAGGTGTTCATCTCGCGATCTGGCATGGTGTTAATGCCCCCTTGATCATGAGTCTAGTTGCCTTAATCGGTGGGTCAATCTTCTACTTTGCCCTAGCAAAAGAGGGCCGTATCCGCAAAATCGACTTAGATCCTTATCTTGGAAAGTTCCAAGGTAAAATCCTATTCGACCTGTTCCTTAAAAATTTATTACTCACCAGCCGCAAGATTAAACAGACAACCGAGAATGGTTCGCTACAGAGCTACCTGCTCTTGATTGTTTTATTTAGCATTGTCATGGTTGGTCTACCGTTATTCAACCAAGGTTTAACGACGGGTACACGTGAATTGACACATGCACCATGGGTTGCAATTGTGTTATGGCTCACGCTGTTCTCTGGCTGTTGGATGATGCTGTGGTTCCACCATGAACGCATCAAAGCAGTATTGATCAGTGGCGCGGTTGGTTTAGTCGTGACCATGGTATTCGTCACCTTATCCGCACCAGACTTGGCATTGACCCAAATTACAGTCGATGTTGTGACCACAGTGCTCTTGTTAATGAGTTTATCGTTATTACCTCAACTCACACCATATGAATCAAGTCGTTCACGTCGTTGGCGAGATGCCAGTCTGGCAATTGCGGGCGGCTTAGGAATTGGCTGGATCGCATGGTTATTGCTAACACGTGACCATAATTCAATTTCATGGTTCTTCATGCAGCAAGCGATTCCACTGGGTGGTGGTTCAAATGTAGTGAACGTTATTCTGGTCGATTTCCGTGGTTTTGATACCTTCGGTGAAATTACGGTCTTGGGTATTGCTGCGATTGGTGCACTTTGCCTCATGGATGGTATGCGTGCGCATGGTACAACCATGACACAAGGCCTTTCTTATCGTTTTAACCCTTCACCTTTGATGTTCCGTATCACCGCATCGTGGATTTTACCGCTTGCCCTAGTGGTCAGCGTGTATATCTTTATGCGTGGTCATAATCTTCCTGGTGGCGGCTTTATCGCGGGCTTAATTACATCGCTTGCATTAATTATTCAATACATCGTTTTAGGTCAAGACCAAACCGAACAGATGATCAAAGCAAAATCGGGTCGTCTGTATGAAGTATGGATTGGTTCTGGTTTAACCATTGCAGGTTTAACCGGTATTGCTGCATGGTTCTGGGCACGCCCTTTCCTCACCAGCGCACATGTTTATGTTGAATTCCCTGTGCTAGGAAAAATGCATATTGCCTCTGCAGTCTCATTTGACTTAGGTGTCTACATTACCGTCGTTGGTGCTGCCATGTTGCTGATCTCAGTCCTAGGGGACTCACGTCACTCCAGTATGGCTGGTCCAATCCCAAGTGGAGATAAAGAAAATGGTTAGTATTGAATTTTTACTCGCTTCGGGGATTGGCTTACTTACTGCAACAGGCATTTATTTAATTCTGCGTGCCAGAACATTTCCCGTAGTGCTGGGTTTGGCCATGATTGGCTATGCCGTTAATCTATTCCTGTTTGCAATGGGACGTTTACAGATCAATGCACCCGCAGTGCTTACTGAAACCACCAAAGTCACTGATCCATTACCTCAGGCACTGGTCTTGACTGCGATTGTGATTGGCTTCGCCACCACAGCTTTTATCGTGCAACTTGCATTACGTAGTCGTTATGAATCGGGTACAGATCATGTCGACTCGAAAGAAGAACCAACCGTAACTTATGACCCACGTGAGGATGAGCCATAATGTTTGATTTTTATAGTTTCTGGCACGCTCACGCTCCAATTATCAGTATTTTAATCCCTGCATTTACAGGCTTTATCTTGGTGTTATTGGGCAATCCAGGTTCAGGTTCTTTAAAACAAGATTGGCGCCAACCTTGGCGTCGCGGGATTAGCCTTAGCTCTGCTATTTTAGGTTTAATCACCGCCATCAGTTATCTCAGCATAGCCAATACTGGGCAAATTACTGTTTATCAACTCAGTGAATGGTCTGCACCTTTCGGGATTGTCTTAGTCCTTGATCGTCTATCCGCATTTATGCTGGTGCTTACCTACATTCTTGCAGTCCCTGTGATTTGGTATGCAAGCGATAACTGGGACACCCGTGGTCGTTATTTCCATACCATGCTGCATTTCCTGCTCATGGGAATCACAGGTGCGTTCTTAACAGGTGACTTGTTTAACTTATTTGTCTTCTTTGAAATTCTGCTATTGGCATCCTATGTGCTGTTATTGCACGGTCAAGGACGTCCACGCTTTCAACTTGGAGTTCATTACGTCACCATCAACCTCCTTGCCTCTGCCCTATTCCTGATTGGTCTAGGCATGATCTATGGTAGCGTTGGTAGCTTGAATATGGCCGACGTCGGTCGTCTGGTTCCTCTGCTTGATGGCGACCAGCACAAGCTTGCGATTGCAGGTGGAATGCTGCTCTTTGTCGTATTTGGCATTAAAGCAGCAATGTTGCCTGTCGGCTTCTGGTTACCAAAAACCTATGCCGTTGCCAGCACACCCGTCGCAGCCATTTTTACCATCATGACTAAAGTCGGGATTTATGCCATTTTACGTGTTAATGGCACCGTCTTTGACGATGCTATGGCACAAAGCATTTTCAAAAACTGTCTGCTGGTTATCGGTCTTGTGACCTCTCTTTATGGTGTGATTGGTGCAATTGGCGCAGAACGTCTACGTCGTTTTGTGGGCTTTATGGTGCTGTCATCCATTGGTACCTTGCTGATTGCACTTGCAATGTTCAATACACAGGCATGGGCTGCTGCACTCTACTATGTAGTGCATAGTACTTTAATCGCAGCATCATTCTATTTATTCTGTGGTTGGATGACTTCACAACGTGGTGCTTTTAAAGATCATTTAAAAGTTGCACCCAAGATCAAACAGGAAAAAGCAGCTGCTTTTACCTACTTTATCATTGCTTTGATGATGGCAGGTTTACCGCCATTTAGTGGTTTCTTGGGTAAAGTCTTTATTTTGCAAGCCACTGCTGAAACACCGTATCAGGGTTGGATCATTGCGGTTATCCTGATTGTCAGCTTACTCAGCATTATTGCACTGACCCGTGTTGGTTTTATTCTGTTCTGGCGTGCTACACCACCTGAAGAAGACTTGAAAGAAACAGCTTATGCTGAATATCAGGCCTTACCTGAAGTTGCACCAAAGCGTAATGATACTGCTATTTATGTCTTACTTGGCGCGTTGATGACCTATGTTGTCTTTGCTTCGCCAATTCAAACTTATACCGTTGCAACAGCACAGCAAATTCAGAACCATGCGCTTTACAACCAGACCATCTTAAAAAATGATGCGCAAGGTCGTCCAATCAGCGTACAGCCTTATGATCCAAGCTATCTACCAGAAACTAAATATGGTGGTGAAGTTGAAGATCATAATGCATTGCTTATCCCAGATATTATTTCAAAGCCAACCCTTCAAGGTGGGCACATTTCTGAATATAAGCAGCGTCAAATTGCTGAGCAAATCCTAGAAGCTCCAACTATTCCAAATACAACTCAGTTAAAACCAATGGAGGATCACTAATGCAAAAACAATCTTTGCTTGACCGTTGGTTCCCCCATCCATTTGTGTCTTTTCTGATTTTTTTGAGTTGGTTGATGCTGGCACACAGTCTCGATGCTACTGATATTTTAATCGCACTGGTTTTGGCTATCGGGATTTCCCGTTTAGTCAGCCCATTTATTACCAGAACACCCCACATTCACTGGGCTCCTGCAATAAGATTAGTTTTTGTAGTGTTATGGGATATTGTGGTTTCTAATTTCCGTGTTGCCAAAATGGTACTTGGGCCAATGGATAAACTACATCCCAAATGGTATCGCGTCCCACTTGAAACTGAGCACGAGCAAGTGAATACCTTGCTCGCAATGATTATCACCACCACACCGGGTACCGTTTCAGCCGGTATCGATCAAGAGCGTGGTGATATTTTGGTACATGCGCTCAGTTCAGATGACACCGAACTCGACATTCAAGAGATCAAAACCCGCTATGAAACGCCTTTAATCGAAATCTTTGATGTAAAGATTGCAGAAGGAGCAACTAAATGACTATTTTACCGTATGCACTTGGGATTGGCTTAATTGCCATTACGATTTCAATGTTTTTGTGTTTGATTCGTCTGATTGCTGGCCCTTCTGTGATTGACCGTTTGTTAGCCTTGGATACCTTATTTTTAAATGCAACCTGCCTCATCGTTGTATTGAGTATCTACTGGGTGAGTACCAATCTATTTGAAGGTGCGCTCTTGGTTGCAATGCTTGGTTTTGTCTCGACTGCCGCGCTTGCTCGTTATTTCACTACGGGTCATGTGATTGATTAAGGAGCCACATCATGCAACTCATTCTTGAAATTATCGTTTCATTCTTTGTGGTCTTTGGTGCTTTCTTTATGCTGATCGGCTCAATCGGTATGATTCGCCTACCTGATCTGTTTATGCGTCTACACGCTCCGACCAAATCAAGTACCTTGGGTTTAGGTAGCTTCCTGATCGCTGCCATGATCTTTGCTGCAATGCATGGTCGCTTTGGTTTTGCTGAATTACTGATTACTTTATTTGCATTTATTACCGCGCCTGTATCTGCCAATTTGATGGCACAGGCTGCGATTCATCTACGCTTACGTTCAACCAGTGGTGATGTACCTGAAGCACTCAATCGCCCATTGCCTTGGCAACGCTATCGTCGCCATCCACTGAAAAAGGATTAATCCAAGCCATAAAAAAAGCCACCCGAAGGTGGCTTTTTTATATCGATTTACTTTTGTTCATCTTGCTCTTGTTCAGGCAGATCTTTAACCGCTTCAGCAATCAGACCAAACATATAGTTACCATAGGCATTGGTCTTATCGTAATGGAAACGCAATCTTGGCGTAATACGTGTCTTGATGCGACGACTCAATTCATGACGCAAGAAACCAGAAGCTTTATTCAATACATCTAAAGTTTCTTTATTTGCAGCTTCACTTTGATCATCACCAAGCGCACGCCCCATTACAGTGACATATACTTCAGCATATCCCATATCTGCACTGACTTTCACGGCTGAGATGGTCACAAGACCACCTAGACGTGGATCTTTAAGCTCCTGACGGATGAGCTCAGACAACTCACGTTGTACTGAATCCGCCATGCGCTTTAAGCGTTGGCTACCCGCCATTAAAGACTCCGTTTAATCAATTGAACATCATAGACTTCGATCTTATCTTTTTCTTTGATGTCTTTATAACCTTTCACCGCAAGACCACATTCCATACCGGCACGAACTTCTTCAACCACTTCTTTATAACGACGAAGAGATTCAAGCTCACCTTGGAACACAACCACGTCATCACGTAATACGCGAATCGGTTTGTTACGATGTAATACACCTTCAAGTACCATACAGCCTGCTGCTGCACCAAACTTACTTGAGTGGAACACTTCACGAACTTCAGCAACACCCAAAATCGTTTCACGGTGTTCTGGTGCAAGCTTACCGCTCATTGCAGCTTTAACATCATCAATCAAATGATAAATGACGCTGTAGTAACGAATATCGATACCATCTTGATCAGATTTTTGACGAGCAGAGTTATCCGCACGTACGTTAAAACCTAACAAGACTGCTTCTGAAGATTCAGCTAAAGTAACATCTGACTCAGTGATCGCACCAACACCAGAACCGATTACACGGACTTTAACTTCATCAGTAGAAAGCTCATCAAGCGCAACATGTAATGCTTCCAACGTACCACGAACATCAGTTTTGAGTACGACATTCACATAAGGAATATCTTTTTTACCCATAGATGCCATGATGTTTTCAAGACGCATTGCACTTGCACGCTCTAAACGCTTATGACGTTCACGGTCAGAACGAGCATCAGCAACTTCACGTGCTTTCTTCTCATCATTAACCACAAGAACTTCATCACCCGCCATTGGCGCATCAGGTAAACCTAAAATCTCAACTGGAATTGAAGGACCTGCAGAAGTAATACGTTGACCATTTTCATCAACCATCGCACGAACACGACCATAAGATGAACCAGCAAGTACCAAGTCACCAATGTTCAATGTACCATTTTGTACAAGAATCGACGTTACTGCACCGCGACCTTTGTCAACACGTGCTTCGATTACAACACCTTGTGCCGCACCTTCAGCTGAAGCTTTAAGCTCCATCAATTCAGCTTGGATCAAGATTAAATCAAGTAAGCCATCGATACCTGCACCAGAGTGTGCTGATACTTTAGCGATTGGAACATCACCGCCCCACTCTTCAGGTACGATACCTTTGGTGGTCAATTCGTTTAATACGCGGTCTACATCAGCCGATTCTTTATCCATCTTGTTGATGGCAACAATAATCGGTGTTCCTGCTGCACGTGCATGGTCAATTGCTTCAGCTGTTTGTGGCATAACACCATCATCAGCAGCAACAACAAGAACCACGATATCAGTCGCTTTTGCACCACGTGAACGCATAGAGGTAAATGCTGCGTGTCCCGGTGTATCTAGGAAAGTAATAATACCTTTCTCAGTTTCAACGTGATAAGCACCGATATGCTGAGTAATACCACCCGCTTCACCCGCAGCTACTTTAGAGCGACGGATACGATCTAGTAACGATGTTTTACCATGGTCAACGTGACCCATGATCGTTACAACTGGCGGACGAGTTGTTTGCTCACCACGTGCTTCTTCAGCAGCAACCAATAAGTTATCTTCTGCTTGCGTATCAGAAACTAAAACTGGATTGTGGCCCAATTCTTCAACCACAAGTACAGCAGTATCTTGATCAATGGCTTGGTTCTGAGTTACAAGTTCACCCATTTTCATGAGGGTCTTGATCACTTCACGAACTTTAACCGCCATTTTCTGTGCTAGATCAGCAACGATGATTTTCTCACCGATCTCAACATCATAAATTTGCTTTTTAACTGGTTTTTCAAAACCATGTTTATTTGCTTGGCTGGTTTTTAAGCCGCGCTTATGATGGCTTTTGCTGAAGCTTTGCTCAGATTGAGCATCGCCACCACGACCGCCTTTCTTACCAGCACGTGGGTTTGCAGTTGCACCACCACGTTTGATTTCACGGTCTTCCTTATTGAAGGAATCTTCATATGCTTGACCAACAAGACCAGCAGCTAAAGGTGAATCATCAATCACACGGATCGTTGCAGTCGCATCATCATTTGAATATTTTGATGCCATCTGACGCATTTGCTCAAGTGTACGTTGCTGCGCTTCTTCAGCTGCTTTACGACGTACGACTTCTTCAGTCGCTTTCAACTGAGCTGTTTGCTCTTCACGTGCTTTCTTTTGCTCTGGTGTTTCTGTTGGACGAATAACAGGTGCTTTAATAACTTTATCGCTATTACGCTTTTTCACCACAACAGCAGTTTTTGCCGGTGTTTGACCTGAACTGTCAGAAGTATGCGCTGCACGCATTGCTTCTAAAGTTGCATTGGCTTTTTGTTCCGCAGTATTACGTGCAGTTTGCTCAGCTTCATTACGTACTTTCTGTTCAGCACGTACTTTTGCATCTGCTTCTACACGCGCTTTTGCTTCAGCTGCAAGTAATTCAGGGTTTGGTTTAGCAAAAACTTGCTTCTTGCGAACTTCAACATTAATGCTTTTCGCTTTACCTGAAGTACTTGTAACTTTAGCAGTACTCGTTGTTTTACGTTTCAACGCAATCTTTCCTGTGTTACCACTTTCCTGACCATGTACTTTTTTCAAGTGATTGATCAAAGTATCTTGCTGTTCAGTGGTAATAATGTCATCTGCTTTACGCTGTGGTAGACCTGCTTCGCGAACCTGCTCTAGGAGTTTCTCTACAGGACGTTCTACGCTGAGCGCTAACTCTTGAATCGACTTGTCCGTCATCTATTATCTCCTAGTTAAACCATGATTCACGTGCTTTCATGATTAACTGACCTGCTTTGTCATGACCTAAACCTTCGATATCCGAGATATCATCAGTTGCTTGGTCTGCCAAATCATCAACAGTAACCACACCACGCGCCGCCAATGCATACGCAATCTCAGTCGTCATACCTTCCATACCGAGAAGTTCTGCACTTGGCTCTTGAATATTTTCTTGCTGTTTTAAAGCATCCGTTAAAGCGGCTTCTTTAGCACGGCTTTGCAACAACTCGACTAAATCAGCTTCAAGCTCGATTTCATCAAATGTTTCAGCTGGTACATAAGCAATCTCTTCTAACGAAGTGAAGCCCATTTCAACCAATGCCATTGCTAAATCTTCTTCAATATCCAGACGAGAAACAAACATGTCTAAATATTGTTGCGCTTCATTTTGCTGACGTGCACGATACTCTTCTTCCAACATCATGTCGAGTTTATAACCCGTCAATTCTGATGCTAAACGAACATTTTGCCCTTGAGAACCAATTGCTCGCGCTAACTGATCATTGGTTGCAAAAATGATATCTGCACTACGCGTATCTTCATCTAGCACGATACCCGATACATCAGCTGGCTCTAATGCACTTGCGATATATTGTGCTGGATCATCAGACCACACCACAACATCAATACGCTCACCATTTAATTCCTGCTGTACTGCTTGGATACGCGTACCACGCATACCAATACATGCACCTACAGGGTCAATACGATGGTCATTAGTTTTCACTGCAATTTTAGCACGAACACCTGGCTGACGCGCCGCTGCTTTAATTTCAATGATTTCTTCAGAAATTTCTGGAATTTCTTTCTTCATCAAAGCAATGAGCATTTCAGGACGAGCACGCGACAATAACAATTGCGCACCGCGACCTTCACGGTTCACGTTAAACAAAATTGCATTGATACGTTGCTTAGGACGCAAAATTTCTTTGTGAATGGTTTCTTCACGCGCTAAATACGCTTCTGCATTGTCACCAAGATCAATGATAAAGCCATCTTTGGTTTGCTTTTTCACTTCACCGTAAATCAGCTCACCAACTTTAGATTCATATGCATCCGCAACCAATGCGCGTTCAGCTTCACGAATCTTTTGTACAATTACTTGTTTTGCAATTTGTGCTGCAATACGACCGAATTCAATCGATTCAACTTCCAACTCGCGTACATCACCGATTGACCACTGAGCAGGATCTAAATCAGAAATCGCGTCTTGGCATGCTGGCATTTCATGATCTTCATCCGCAACTACAGTCCATTGACGGAAAGTACGGTAATCACCTGTTTTACGGTCAATCTCAACACGAAGTTGAGCTTCTTCAGAACGTGTGCCTTCGTAAAACTTTTTCTTCGTTGCCGCAACAAGTGCTTGCTCTAACGCTTGGAAGATCGCTTCACGACTAACACCTTTTTCATTACTAACCGTTTCTGCAACGGTAAGAATTTCGCGGCCCATAAGTCACCTACCGATTTCTTATAAAATTAAGTTAATATTAGTCTTGATAGATTAAATTTGCTTTATCAATATTATGACTATCAATTTCAAGCACATGATTACCTTCAACTTCGACTTGAATCATTTCATTTTCTAAGTCTACAGAAAGTAATTTCGCCTGAAATTTGCGACGGTTCTCGACAGCAGCAATTAATCGTAAAGCCACTTGTTGCCCGATATATGCAGGCAGTTGGTTCAATTGGAAAAATGGACGATCCCAACCTGGTGAAGAAACTTCTAAAGCATATTCACCTGAAATCGGATCATGAACATCAAGCATTGCACCCACTTGTTGCGTTACGAGAACACAATCTTGAACGCCAATACCACGCCCGAGCTCAACTTCACCATCTTCTGTTAAGACAGGTTCAACATTCTCATCGACCGCTTTATCAATATAAATGCGTAATAAAGAACGTTTCCCTTGTGGGAGGAATTCAATTCCCCACAAATCTACACCACACGCAGCTACAGCTGGTGCAATTAGATCATGCAATGCTTGAGATTTATTTGATAATTTCATTTACTCTCGTCGCTCTCATACGAGCCAATCAATCTTAACCGTATAGTGAAGCACGACTATTTGACCAATTGATGTCGAACAACTACACGATATAGCTAAACAACCAATAAAAAAGGGCGTAAATCGCCCCTATGTTACACAGAAAAGCAAAGCCCACTGTGCAAAAAGGCCCACCTTATTGTGAGCCTCTTTTTAGAAACTTGGTAGCGGGAGCTGGATTTGAACCAACGACCTTCGGGTTATGAGCCCGACGAGCTACCAGACTGCTCCATCCCGCATCAACGTGCAAAAATTATATACAAATATGAAAAAAAGTCAATTTAAGTTTTCTTCATACTCGCTTGATTAAGTTGCACCTTAATCAAATGGTAGCGGGAGCTGGATTTGAACCAACGACCTTCGGGTTATGAGCCCGACGAGCTACCAGACTGCTCCATCCCGCAACAATACAAACACTGCACACACCAAACTTACTGGTTATTAAGCTTGGTGCGGAAGGGGGGACTTGAACCCCCACGCCCGAAAGCACTACCACCTCAAGGTAGCGTGTCTACCAATTCCACCACCACCGCAGTATTGTGGGACGCATTCTAGTCCCATAAACACAAAAAGGAAAGTGCTAATTCAACTTATTCAGTTGTTTTTGGTGCATTTGGTGAAGTTTCAGACGATGTCGCTGGTGCAGATGTTGTTGTTTGAACAGTTTTTAAACTATATGCATCTGTCGTCTGTTTTTTAGCAAATACAGCCAAGGTTAAACTGGTTGCAAAAAACAATGCCGTAAAAATCGCAGTTAAACGAGTTAAAAAGTTACCTGCACCCGAAGCACCAAAAACTGTAGCAGCACCGCCACCACCAAATGATGCCCCAGCTTCTGCACCTTTACCTTGTTGTACCAAAACCAACGCAATAATTAAAATTGCTAAAATGATATGTACAACGAGTATAAAACTATACATCTCGATTCCTCGTTATTTGCTTTGAGCAAATGCTTTTGCGATTTGGTAAAATGATTCTGCATTTAAAGATGCACCACCCACCAAAGCACCATTAATATCTGGACAAGCAGCTAATTCAACTGCATTTTCAGCCTTAACACTACCACCATATAAAATGGCAGCATGTTCACCATATGAGGTAATTTGTTTTAAACCTTCACGAATCTTTGCATGCATGGCTTGAGCATCCGCTGGCGATGCAGTTTTACCTGTGCCAATTGCCCAAATTGGTTCGTAAGCGAACACAATTTTTTGCCATTGATCCGCTTGAACAACAGCAGCAATATCACAAATTTGTTGCAATACCACTTGTTCAGCAGCACCCTGCTCTCGTTGTTCCAAGCTTTCACCAACACAATAAATAACAGTCAAACCTGCATTCAATGCATTATGCAATTTTACTTTTAAAATTTCGACATTGTCGCCGAACAATTCACGGCGTTCAGAATGCCCAATTAAAACAAATTCAATGCCACTGTCTTTCAATAACTCAGCACTGACTTCACCTGTATAGGCACCTGTACCTGCAACACGAGACACATCTTGAGCAACCGTATAAATTGGTCTCGTTGCATCTTTAAATTGCGTTTGAATACGATTCAAGGCAATTGCAACTGGTGCGACACCAATATGACATTGCTCAGGCGCAATATTTTCCTGTTGTAATAACTGTTTAAATTCTTCTACTAATTGGAAAGCATTCGCATGCATTGGATTCATTTTCCAATTGCCAATAACCCAAGGAGTAATGCTCGAGTTCGACATACTTCGCCCACCCACTGTTAATTAATTTCTCAAAAATGCTGCATATTTTACACGGATTTTTATAAAATTCAGTTTTTTCTTTTAATGCGATAGAAATCACTCCAAAATCATAAATATCAAGAAAATTACTCATTCCACCTTCATAAAAAATTCCCAATCGTGCTTAAAAAAAAGCTGACTTACATACAATTGATTTGATTATTTATAAGATTTAGCTTAATAAAAGAAAATTAATTTGCAAAACACTCGATCAGTTCAAAGTTTTGACTATGAATCAAGGTGAAAACAACACTTTCTGTAGTGGTATTTTTGCATAACAAAAGTATAATTTTTAAAATACATATTATAAACATTTATTGTCATAAGGCGGACAGATGTCAGGATTACATACGTCTCCAAAGTTTTCGGGGTTTATTCGACGGTTAGTTGAAGATGGGCATATGCCTACAACAACAATGCAAACAGCCATCGATGCTGCTAAAAAAGCACAACAAGATATCGTTGCACATCTGATTGAACAGCATCGCGTATCTCCATTAACCATTGCTGAAACCATTGCAGCCGAGTTTGGTGAACCACTTTTCGATTTGGCGGTTTATGATACCGCCTTGTTACCTCGTGAACTGGCGGATAATAAGTTAATCCAAAAGCACAAAGTGGTCCCACTGATTCAACGTGGTCAAATCCTCTATGTTGCGACCAGTAATCCAACCAATATCGAGGCACTGGATGCGATTCGCTTCAATACCAAACTGAATATTGAACCGATTATTGTTGAACACACTAAACTCGAAAAATTGATTGAACAGCAATTTGGCGATTCTGGCAGCTTTGACTTTGGTGATAGTGAAGACTTTGATCTTGATATCGATGTGAATCAAGACACTGCCAAAGACGATGATGAGGCGCCTCAAGGGGATGAATCTCCAATTGTAAAATACATCAATAAGCTATTGATTGATGCGATTCGCATGGGTGCATCCGATTTACATTTCGAACCTTATGAAAAAATGTATCGTGTCCGTTATCGCGTTGATGGTGTACTACGTCAAATCGCCAACCCACCATTACAAATGGCAACCCGACTCGCCTCACGTTTAAAAGTCATGTCACAAATGGACATTTCTGAAAAACGAATGCCGCAAGATGGACGTATTAAACTTAAACTGTCCAAGACCAAAGCGATTGATTTCCGTGTCAACTCACTCCCCACACTGTTTGGTGAAAAGTTGGTACTACGTATTCTGGACCCATCCAGTGCTATGCTGGGTATTGAAGCACTCGGCTACGAAGACGAACAAAAAGCTTTATTTATGGATGCACTTGATAAACCTCAAGGCATGCTCCTGATTACAGGTCCAACGGGCTCTGGTAAAACGGTCTCGCTGTATACGGGATTAAATATTTTAAATACGGAAGATACCAATATTTCCACGGCCGAAGATCCAGTCGAAATTAACTTGGAAGGGATTAATCAGGTTAACGTAAACCCAAAAACAGGACTCACCTTCTCTGCCGCCCTGAAAGCCTTTTTACGTCAAGATCCAGACGTGATCATGGTCGGGGAGATCCGTGACTTGGAAACTGCAGAAATTGCGATTAAAGCAGCGCAAACAGGTCACATGGTGATGTCGACACTGCATACCAATAGTGCACCAGAAACCCTAACCCGTTTACGCAATATGGGCGTTCCCTCATTTAATATTGCGACTTCCGTCAATTTGGTGATTGCACAACGCTTAGCACGTCGTTTATGTAATCAATGTAAGGAAGCCATTGAAATACCAAGACAAAGTCTATTAGAGCTTGGGTTTACCGAGCAAGACTTGGCAGACCCTGAGCTTACAATTTTTCAACCTGTCGGTTGTGCTGAATGTCGCGAAGGTTATAAAGGCCGCGTTGGTATTTATGAGGTGATGAAAGTTACACCTGAAATTTCCAGATTGATTATGGAAGATGGCAATGCAATACAAATTGCAGCAGCATCAGAACAAGCAGGTTTTAATAATCTCCGTCGTTCAGGTTTGAAAAAAGTCATGCGAGGAATTACCTCTTTGCAGGAAGTCAACCGAGTAACAAGTGAATAAAATTAATAAAAAGGATTAATAATCATGGCAGCTAAAAAAGCGCAAATGATGCCAACTTTTGCTTATGAAGGGGTCGACCGGAAAGGAGCAAAAATTAAAGGGGAAGTACCGGCACGCAACATGGCTTTAGCAAAAGTCACCTTGCGTAAACAAGGCGTGACCATCAAAAACATTCGAGAAAAACGTAAAAATATTCTCGAAGGTCTGATGAAGAAAAAAGTCACGACACTCGATATCACCATCTTTACGCGCCAATTGGCAACCATGATGAAAGCGGGTGTCCCATTGGTACAAGGCTTTGAAATTGTCGCAGAGGGATTAGAGAATCCATCCATGCGTGAAGTGGTTCTAGGTATTAAAGGCGAAGTTGAAGGGGGTAATACCTTTGCTGGCGCACTCAAAAAATACCCTCAATACTTTGATAATTTATTTTGTTCCTTAGTTGAATCTGGCGAACAGTCTGGTGCACTTGAAACCATGTTAGATCGCGTCGCGATTTACAAAGAGAAGAGTGAACTACTAAAACAGAAAATTAAAAAAGCGATGAAGTACCCGATCACAGTCGTTGTTGTTGCCGTCATTGTCACCATTATTCTAATGGTGAAAGTCGTCCCAGTATTCCAAGATTTATTTAGCTCTTTTGGTGCAGATCTTCCCGCATTTACCAAGATGGTGGTAGAAATGTCGAAATGGATGCAAGAATACTGGTTTATTTTGATTATTGTGATTGGTGCTATTATTGCTTCCTTCCTGGAAGCAAAAAAACGCAGTAAAAAATTCAGAGATCTACTGGATAAAATGGCACTCAAAGCCCCAATTTTTGGAGATCTCGTTTATAAAGCCATTATTGCACGTTACAGCCGTACCTTAGCGACAACATTTGCAGCAGGTGTTCCACTGATTGATGCACTAGAATCCACTGCGGGTGCAACCAACAATGTCGTTTACGAAGAAGCAGTAATGAAAATTCGTGAAGATGTCGCCACAGGTCAACAACTGCAATTTGCCATGCGTGTTTCCAATCGCTTTCCATCCATGGCGATTCAGATGGTTGCAATTGGTGAAGAATCAGGTGCGCTAGACAGTATGCTGGATAAAGTCGCGACTCATTATGAAAATGAAGTGGACAATGCCGTCGATGGTTTAACTTCGATGATGGAACCCCTTATTATGGCAATTCTTGGTGTTTTAGTCGGTGGTCTAGTGATTGCCATGTACTTACCAATCTTCCAAATGGGTTCTGTGGTCTAATATTTATGCAACAATTCCTTTCTTATTTTATTGATAACCCAGCCGCCCTTTATCTTGCGGTTGGGCTTTTTAGTTTATGCATCGGCAGTTTTTTAAATGTTGTTATTTTCCGCACCCCTCGCATGATGGAACAGGAATGGCAGCAAGAATGTCAAATGTTGTTACACCCAGAACAACCCATTATTGATCAGAGTAAACTGACCTTAAGCCAACCAGCCTCAACCTGTCCGAAATGTGACTCGCCAATTCGTTGGTATCAAAATATCCCTGTGATTAGCTGGTTAGCACTACGCGGTAAATGTGGGACTTGTCAAAATCCAATTAGTATTCGCTATCCGTTCATTGAACTGTTGACTATGCTCTGCTCTTTGGTTGTTGTTGCCGTATTCGGTGCTACCGTACAAATGCTATTTGGTTTAGTCCTCACATGGGTATTGATTGCATTAACGTTTATTGATTTTGATACTCAACTACTGCCAGACCGCTTTACCCTACCTTTAGCTGCTTTAGGCCTCGGTATTAATAGCTATGCGATTTACACGACAGCGACCGCCGCAATTTGGGGTTATCTCATTGGTTTCCTGTGCCTCTGGATTGTGTACTACATTTTTAAATTAGTAACAGGCAAAGAAGGGATGGGCTATGGTGATTTCAAACTCTTAGCCGCACTCGGAGCATGGATGGGTCCAATGCTGTTGCCTTTAATTGTGCTGCTCTCTTCTATGGTTGGTGCAATTATTGGTATTATTTTGATGAAAATGCGTGGTGAAAACCAGCCATTCGCATTTGGCCCCTATATTGCAATTGCAGGCTGGATTGCTTTTTTATGGGGTGATCAAATTATGAAAGTCTATCTAGGTGGTTAATATGAGCTTTATCTTGGGTATTACAGGCGGCATTGGCAGTGGAAAATCAGCAGCCACACAATGGTTTGAATCTCAAGGTATCACCGTCGTTGATGCTGACATTGTCGCAAGAGAAGTGGTTGAACCAGGTCAACCCGCGTTGCAAGCGATTCAACAAACATTTGGTGACTGGGTCTTATTGGAAGATGGTAGTTTGAACCGACGTGCACTGCGTGAGCATATTTTTCAGTTTCCTGAAGCGCGTCAAAACCTAGAAAAAATTACCCACCCTGCCATTCGCCAGTCAATCATTCAGCAACTACAACATGCTGAAAGTCCTTATGTAATTTTAGTCTCACCGCTTTTGTTTGAAACCAATCAACATCAATTGGTTCAACATACCTTACTAATCGATGCCGACGAACAAACTCAGCTACAACGTGCTGGTCAGAGAGATGGGCAGAGTGAAGAACAGATTCTGAAAATTATTGCAGCACAAATGCCACGTGCTCAAAAACAACAGTTAGCCAATGATATTGTGCTTAATGATGGTTTGTTAGAACATCTGCATCAGCAACTCAAACCCTTGCACTTCAGTTATTTACAACGAGCAGAACACGCATTTTAGCCTTGTTTCTGTTTAGCGAGCTGAGTAGCTAAGGTGTCTTTACGCAGCCATCGCCATGGCTGTAATGCACCGATACCCATCCCGATCAAGCCAGACACGATCGCGGCATTCAGCGGCTCATTTAACAAAGGCACAGCCACAATAGCGGCAATAAATGGTGCCAAAGTCACAATACTGCCTGTCTTAAATGCACCTAAACGCTCAATTGCAGCCACATACGTCAACGTTGCCACGATCACCACCAGAATGCCATGAAACAGCCCTTGAATCAGTAAATGTATGGGCGCTGCATCTTGAAAATGTTTAGGAATAAATAAAATATAAATCGGTAAATAAATAATGGCCGACCAAATCACCACACCAGCTGTTGCATGCCAAGCAGATAATTTCCATTGTCTGAGTAAGACTGTAAAAATCCCCCACCACACCGCACTGATAAAAAGTAGTAAATCTCCTAGGCCTAATGCTGACGCTTGATCATTCAGCATGAGATAACTCATGAGGATTAGAGCGGCCATCATGATGATCAGGCTCAACCACGTATGTTTATCAAATGGTTGCTTGAATAGGAGATAAGCAGCAACAGCTGTGCAAAGTGGAATACAGCCATTTAAAAAAATAGCTGCATGTGCGGCAGGTGCATGTAAAAAAGCCGTATAGACAGTAAAACAATAAGCCAGACCACCAATGAGAGCCAAGATGACAGGGCGAGAATCCCATAAAAATGCAAAATCTTTTTTATAGATCAAGACAGGTATCAAAATCAGGGAGGCAATTGCAAAGCGCATTGCCACCAGATCCCAGACACTGACATGCCAATGAGCATTTAAACGGGAGAAAATGGTGAATCCTCCCCAAATACACATTGTAATAAAGACAAAGAAATAGCCTTGCGTACGGACGGTCATCTGAGTTTACATTGCCAACATTTGGCTAAATTATACAGCACTACGCTGACGACACGCCTCATAAAGTGCCATACCTGTCGCCACACTGACATTCAGACTTTGTAAATCACCAGACATGGGAATATAAACAGTATGATCGCATTGTGACTGAGTAATTGGACGAAGTCCCGTATCTTCCGCACCCATAACGATCACCACAGGACCTTTAAAATCACATTGTTGTATCGGCAATGCTTTCTCATCCAACATCGTACCAATCACACGAGTATGGGTGCTGTCTTTTAGATGCGCTAAAGTTCGCGCTAAATTGGTCACTTGAATGAATTTAACTTTCTCAGCACCGCCTGCCGCAACCTTACGTGCAGTAGGTGTTAAGCTTGCTGAACGATCACGTGGAACAATTACCGCCTGAACGCCCATCGCAGCTGCGGTACGAATACATGCACCGAGATTATGCGGATCTGTGACTTGATCAAGCGCCAATAACAAAGCATCTGGCGACTGCTGCATCAACTCATCCAAATCTTTTTCATTTAAGGTTGGATGTGGGCGAACAGCGGCCACTACCCCTTGATGAAAAGGTAAGCCTGCAAGCTTTTCTAAACTATCACGACTGGCTTTTTGGACACTAATCCCAAAAGGTTCTGCGAGCTGCAAAATCTTTTGCAAACGCTGATCATCACGACCTTTTAACGTAAATAAAGTCAAAACGCGTTCAGGCTCTAACTCCAACAATGACTCTACCGAATGAACGCCATAATAATATTCAGGTTTTGCCATGAACGACCTCTAACAATTTCATATCAACGAAAAATAAAAATCCTGCAAAGTAACTTTACAGGTGAGGAGCGATTATAGCTCCGCAAGAGTACTTAATAAAAAAATCCTGCAAAATGTCTTTACAGGATTTCTATTGACTCTAGTGTACTCGATTTAGAAAGGAATAAGTTAACCTTCTAAATGACAGACATAATCGAGTACTTCATCCGCCTCAATGTGGAACATACTGTTACCAGGCACATAGAATGACTGGCCTGCGCGGAATAATTCGCTTTCAGTGCTATCTGCTATTTTAACACGGCATTCACCAGAAATAATTTCCATACGTTCTGGAACATGTGTTTCGAAAGTTAAAGCCTGTTCAGTAGGTAGAATTACACCCAAAGTCTTTTTTGTACCATCTTCAAATTGTACTGTATGGCTAATACATGCCCCACCAAAATACACATTCGATTTCTTAATGACCGTTACATGATCAAATTGCACTGAACTCATGCGTACTCTCCAAATAATGCCGCATTTATATTAGATTATGCTGGACGTAGTTTAATTGCGCTGTGACAACTAATCAATCCATTTTCTAGGCTAATCATAGCAATTTTCATACCTGAGCCCAGATTAACAAAGCAACGCTTTGTCTGGGCGCAAGTCGAACAGCTATGCTGTGAGTGAAGAGGAAAAGTAAAGCGAAGCTTTGTCCTGAGGAACGATTCAAGTTCCGCAAGAAGACAAACAGCTCTGCTGTGAGTGGCGAGGATTAACAAAGCATGAGAAGCATCGCTTCGCAAGGTTCGGGCACAAGACCCTCAGCTTTACTACGAGTAGCGAGGAACAGCAAACATGAAGAAAGTTTACCCAAACGCAAAACCTTAGCTCACCATATAAATGCTGAAGAAAAGGCCCAGAGGTTAAACACATCACAAAATAATGCTCTATCTACTCAGTAAATCAGGAAAATCCTACATTCAACTCTTGTAGCAACTTTAAAACTTCTCTATCTTTAAGCAAAAGATTCTGTGCATTGGATGCGTTTATGCTCACCCATTTAACTTTAATTAATTTTGCACTCGCTGACCATTTGGCTTTAGATATTGAACAAGGCTTCAATGTGCTGACTGGTGAAACTGGCGCGGGCAAATCATTATTGTTAGATGCCCTTTCCGCCTGCTTAGGTGAACGCACCGATACCAACTATGTACGTTACGGGGCAGATAAAGCAGACATCACTGCCGTATTTAGCTATCAACCTGAAAGTGCCGAAGCGCATTGGCTTACGGAACATGAACTTGATGATGACTCTGGTGAAATTCATTTAAGACGTGTAGTTTTTGCTACAGGTCGCAGCAAGGCATGGATTAATGGTCGTCCGAGTAGTTTAGCCGAACTCAAAGAAATCGGACGCTTACTGGTACAACTCTACAGCCAACACAGTCAACAACAATTATTAGAACCACCTTATCCAAAACGCTGGTTAGACCGTTATCACAATTTTGCCGAGCCCTCGAATGCGGTACGCGAAGCATATAGCACATGGCAAAAAAATATTCGCCAACATCAAGCGGCTTTAGATGCACAAGCCACGCGTATTCAAAAAATACAAAACCTAGAATCTCAAATCGAAGAGCTTGAGGACGTCGTTCAAACGGATTATCGCGAAACAGAACAAGAATTTGATCGTCTGAGTCACCATGAACATATCATGCAGGACTGTAGCTATAGCCTGAATGTCTTGGATGAAGCAGAACAAAACATTACCCAAGAAGTTGCCTCGATCATTCGTCGCTTAGAATCCCATGCTGGTCGTAGCGAACAGTTAGCCAGTATTTATAACTCTTTGTTAAATGCGCAAAGTGAAATAGATGATGCAACCGCAAGTTTACGTCAATTTATTGATCGCCAAAGCTTTGACCCTGAACGCATGGAACAGTTGAATGCAACCCTCGAAGTATTCCACCGTCTGGCACGCAAACACCGCACTCAACCTGAATTACTCAAACAAGAGTACGAAACTTGGCAGCAAGAATTAGAGCAATTACATCAACTTGAAGATCCAGAAACTTTGGCCGAACAAGTTGAAGTTTCTTATCAAGCATTTATGCAGAAAGCACAACATTTAGATGATATTCGTCGTGCAGCAGCAATTCCATTGGCCAAACAACTGACCGAGCAAGTTAAACCGCTCGCACTGCCTGAAGCACATTTCGAATTTAAGTTTGAACCACAAGAACCTGCCAATGCAGAAGGGTTAAGCTTCATTCAACTGTTATTTACCGCGAATAAAGGGATTCCACCGCAGCCACTTGCACGCGTTGCATCAGGGGGAGAACTTTCACGTATTGCGTTGGTAATGCAGGTCATGAATGCTGAAAAAACAGATGCTGAGGTGCTGGTATTTGATGAAATTGATGTGGGGATTAGTGGTGGCACGGCTGAGGTTGTTGGGCGTTTATTGGCTGATCTAGCACAACACGTACAATTGCTGTGTATTACCCATCAAGCTCAGGTAGCCGCACAATCTGACCAACATTTATTGGTGAAGAAACAACAAACAGATCCTGCAAGCAGTACCATTATTGAGCTTGATGAAGAACAACGTATTTTAGAGCTGGCACGTATGTCTGGTGGTGTTGAAATCAGTGAAACCACCTTGCAGCATGCAAAACAATTACGTCAGCTAAAATTTCAGTCAGCCTGACATTATTACAAAATATTAGAAAATAATTGGCGAAATCCGATTAACTCTTGTATGTTGATAAAAAGAACCTATATAGATAGATCAGCACAATTTTTGATGGAGAACCGCCTAGGTGACGAAACAATACTTAACTCACCGTTGTCTCATCGCTCCACCAGACATGGCAGATGACAGCTTTGCAAATACCGTCATTTATCTTGCTCGCCATGATGAAGACGGTGCTCAAGGTATTATTATCAACCGCCCGTCTGATCTACAAATCAAAGAACTACTCAATGATTTAGAGATTGATGCCGACAATGTACAGCCGCATGCAGTTTTGCAGGGCGGTCCATTACGTCCAGAAGCCGGATTTGTTCTACACACAGGGCAACCAACATGGCATTCTTCAATTGCGGTGGGTGAAAACGTCTGTATCACCACCAGTAAAGATATCCTAGATGCGATTGCGCATAATGAGGGTGTAGGACGTTATCAAATTGCATTAGGTTATGCGAGTTGGAGCAAAAATCAGCTTGAAGAAGAAATTGCACGTGGTGATTGGCTTATTTGCGATTCAGATATGGATCTGATTTTTAATCTGCCATATGACGACCGTTGGGATGCAGCTTACAGAAAAATTGGGGTAGACCGTACTTGGCTTGCGTCTGAGATTGGTCATGCCTGAAATGCAAAACGCTCAATCGATTATGGCTTTTGATTTCGGCACACAAAAAATGGGGATGGCAATCGGTCAATCGACTATTGAAAGTAGCAATCCCTTACCATTATTTGCCATGAAAGATGGTATTCCCGACTGGGATAAATTATTAAAAGTCGTTAAAGAGTGGCAGCCTAATTTATTTCTAGTCGGTTTACCGCTGAATATGGATGATAGTGAATCGGAACTGTCTGCCCGTGCGCGAAAATTCGCACGTCGTTTACGCCACCAAACCAATATTGAAACCTGGATGGTAGACGAACGGCTGACTACACGTGAAGCGAGAGAGGAACTTGAGTCTTATCAAAGCAAAGGACAGGCTAAACGTTTATCTGCGGATAGTTTTGCTGCTGCATTACTGATTCAAAGTTGGTATCACGATCCTGTTGGGATTACGCCTTAACAATAAATCTCATTACAGTTCTTTCAATATAGCGGCATCCGTGCCGCTCAGCGTAAGTGAATAACATTATTTCTCAATAATTCTAACCGTTGCGGTACGTCCAGAAACAAAGGCCAATGGATTATGCGGTTGCTCATCCAAAACAATTTTCACTGGTACACGCTGCGCCAAACGGACCCAACTGAAGGTGGGATTCACATTTGCCAACAGATTAGAACTGCCTGAACGCTCGCGATCTTCAATCCCTGTCGCGATACCTTGCACATGTCCACGAATCTGCTGACGATCACCCATCAGTTGAACTGTTGCTGAATCCCCCACATGAATACGATTCAATTTGGTTTCTTCAAAATAACCGACAACATAAAGCTGTTGGCGATCTAAAAGTGCTGCAACCGCCTGCCCCACTTTGACATAGTTACCCACGCGCAAATCGAAGTTTGATAAAGTTCCGTCCGCTGGAGCGACCACCTCCGAGCGATGTAAATTCAATTGCGCCAAATGAAGGTTACTATTCGCAACTTCAATCAAAGCTTGTTGTTGTTGAATGGCAGCATTGGCTTGCTCAATATTGGCTGTCAGTTGCTCTTTTTCAGCTACAGCTTGATCACGCACTGCAAACACCTGATCTTGTTCCTGCTTTGAAATCGCACCATCCATCAAACTCGCATACCGAGCTGCATTTCTTTCAGCCAGTTTTTTATTCGCTTCGGTCTTGACCAAACTGGCTTTTGCACCAGCCAAGTTGGCATGTGCTTGCGCCAAGCCCGCTTTGGCTTTGGCTAAATCTGATTTAGCTTGCTCGACATCGAGTGCTTGACGTGCGACATCAATTTTAAAAAGCACCTGCCCTTTTTTCACCGTCTGGTTATCTTGAACCAATACTTCAGTGACTAAACCATTGACGTCAGATGCAACCTGAATCACATCACCACGAATACGACCATCACGCGTCCACGGCGCAGCATTGTAGTAATTCCATAAATGCACCACGGTATATACAGCAATAAGAACTGCCAGTATCAATACAATTGGACGTATGATTTTTCGCACATCAAATGCATTCATGTTCATTACCTCTACCACTTATTTTTAAATCATTAAATTTCAGAATATGCATTGATTCAGAGACCTTAAGCCCATAACCAAACAAACAGCCAATGCACCACAAGCAATAAACCAAAGTAAAAACATAAGTTGAAAATACTTGGTAACGCGATCCAGCCTTTGATTGCCGCACGGTCGATTAAAGGACTCACCAATTTGAACAGCACATAGGCAATAATGGCTTGCACCAAAAGGATTGGGATATAAATCCCATAAACATTAATTTCACCCATGAGATACACCTAAACCGTAGATATCGGAATACATCTGTTCTGTTGAGACGTGACCAATGCTTTCGCAAATATTGTTAAGAGAAATCAACAGTCGCTGGTGTAATTGAACATCTTCAATCTGTTGCGCCATGCGCTGCAAATGTTCTATTTGCTGCACAATTTGTATAGGGAAGTGATTAAGTGAAAGCTGCTTTTCTTGGGCATGAAAATAGTCAGCGAGTTGCTGCTGCAATAGATTGAGTTCACTTTGTAGCTCTGCTTGTTGTGGTAACTTCTGGCTAATTTCTTCTAAACGTACCAAATCCACGGTCGAACTACTTTCAACCAACGCATTTTGAATCGCAGTTTTAATCTCAGGATTTTGTACCATCTTGGTATTCAATACCCCAACACGATCTAACATGCTGCGTAAATGGATTTTGAAATCACTACCATAAGGCAAATGAAGAGCTTGCCGCATCGCTTGATAATGTAAAGCTAGGATTCGCGTTGCACTGGTATCTGGTGAAATTGCACGAACCAAATTAATGACAATAAGTGAAACCAAAACACCTAGTATCATCCCAAAAGAGCCATCCAGATAAGAAACTGCGTCCATCGTATATTGATTATGCAGATTCAAACCCATCATCGTATTAATCCCAAGCACCATTCCGATCGGCATTAACATTTGATTCGCCATCATCGTCACAGCCACAAGGAATACGGGGAACAGTACCAAAGCCAATTGCCAGAAGTGGGTCACATGCGGGAAAATACCAAAAGCATATAAAAACACTAAGCCCGCAGACACAATACTGCCCCAAATAAAGATTCTAAGTACAGGGACTGGATTATCCAAAGCTGTAAGAATACAGGCAGTAATCGCACCCATTTGTGCCATCATAAAGCCCGTTTTCCAACCTGATAAAATCCATGCCCCTGTTACAATAAAGGTAATCAATACCGCACTAATCCCGCCACGAATCGCAATACCATGATCTCGATGTAAACTCGGATATTTAGTTGTAATCGCAGTAATCTCAGTTGGAATATCTTTTTGGCCTTGCTGGATTTGCTGCCAAATCAACTTCACTGCCAAAATATTGGCAATAAAATGCCGAACATCCATTTTTAATGCTGCTAACACAATTTGCTGCTCAGATGACGCCATCGAAATTAGCTCAGCAAAATCCTCTTCAAATCCAACGGGAAGTGTCTGTAAATCATTTGGGCTAAGTACGCGTTCTTGCTTTAAAAAAACCAATGTATGTTGATGAATAATTTTTAAATGCGGTGCAAGATCAAGCAATTGCATTTGCTGTAGCTGCTTTACCCGCTGAGACATAGCAACGAGATTGGCAACCACCAATGAGACCTGATGCAGCATCTCCTGCAAAGGTTTGGTCATACCATTTAGCTCACCTTTTTCATAAGCCAAATGCACCGCTAAAGCATGAATATCTGAGGCATCACGAGTGATCACAGACAAAATTTGAGTGTAATTCTCGGGTTGATCCTGAACTTTAATTAATTTTTCGAAGGTACTTTCCAAATCACTTAAAGTCTTGTTCACACGTTGCTTGATCATTGCGCCAACATGAACTGGAAAGAAAGTTGCAGAAACCACTGCTGTTGCAATCACACCAATTGAAATTTCCAAGACGCGTGCCAAGGCAATATCAAAAATATTATAGGTGTCGATATAAGTAATCGCGTTATAGACAATCATGGCCGTTGAATAACCCGCCAGCATGAATACATAACTACGAGCAGTACGGTCAAGCAATGATACGTATAAAGCAAAGCCGACCCATAACGACAAAATAATAGTAAATAGCCAAGGCGTATTAATGAAATGTGGTGTGAGCAATAACGCAATGATCGCGCCTGCAATAGTACCGACCAAACGATAGACACATTTTGAAGACACCATACCCGAATATGGGCTGGCAATAATCAGGACTGTACCAATTGACCACATCGGATTAATTAAATCCAATTCAAACGAGATAAACAGTGCCAGCATACCTGCCACAAATGTTTTGCACGCAAAAATGATGTCAAGTCGACTCGGTCTAAAAGCCAACAACTGTTTAAATAGCATGAACATGTCTCAATTCAGATTCAGCTTTACTCTTCATTACGCACTAAAAAAGTGACGGCTCGTCCTAACTGATTAGAACAATTCGAATCAGGGCAACCAATATAAATAAAGCTGGGGTTTGGGCGTGATGCACAATGTTGGGTATTTTTTAGGTCAGAAATCCTAAAAATTATTATCCCAATAAGACATTGTGTTGCTAATTTTTTCAAAATAGAGTGAAATAGTCAACATAAATTATCACTATTTGATAATTTTTAATTTTAATTTAGAATAATCTCTATAAAAGTAATTCATTTTCTCAGGATATAAATTAATTTATTGATCTTGATTGATCAAATTTAAAAGCCCATACACGATCTTCTGCTTTTCTGCTATAAAGCAATAAAAGTTCGGTTTTCACGTTATTTTTAAGGAGTAGACAACTCATCATGGCAATTTCGAGTTTTGGTAAAATTCTCACCGTGCTGGATTTATTCTCAGTTTCACGTCCGATTATCAATGTCGATATCATTTGTGATGAGCTTGGCCTGTCCAAACCAACAGCCTATCGTTATCTGAAAGAACTCGTTTCTGCCGATATTCTCAAACGAATCAGCGGTACTTCTGGCGATTATACGCTTGGCTCTAAAATTGCGGTTTTAGACTATATTTCACATAGCACCGATCCTCTGGTTCAGATCAGTATTCCCTTTATGCGAGATATCGTGGAACGCACCGAACTGTGCTGTTTACTGACCTATTTAAATCATGATTATTGTATCGACCTACATCATGAAACTTTTAAAGATGCAGAATTACTTTCTTTTGGACGAGGTTGTCCACGCCCCGTCTATGTCGGAGCTTCTCCTAAAATTGTTATCGCACATCTCACTAAACAGCGCATTCAGGGCTATTATCAGCAGTTTTCGAAAGAATTGGCACAAGTCGGATTTGCACAGACTCAGGATGAATTCATTCAACACATGCGGAAAATTAAAAAACAGGGTTTTTACTTATCACAAGGTGAAATTGATCCTCAACTTTGCAGTTTGTCAGTTCCTATCCGCTTTTCCAGCAAAGAAGCCCCTATTGCACTCACTTTAGTGGCATCGAAGAATCGCTTTGATTTCATCAATATTCAGAAGTTAATTGAAATTTTGCAAAATAACGCAACTCAAATCGAGCATAAATTTGCAACACTTTCAGAAATTCAGAACAATCAAAGCTGAGAATATTAAAAAACATTTACATTTTTCACTGTTGTAAATCACATTAAATTCTCATATGATGATTATGTTCTTCAGCATACTCTCCCAAAAGAGCATGACTTTCCTCAGAGAACTAAGCTCATTTTTGTGATGGGCTTTTTTCTTGTCTGATTTTTATAACGCAATAAAAAAGCCCTCTAAATAGAAGGCTTTTTCTGTCAAATATATGGAGCTATCAGGGTTGTTTTAAATACGGCCAAGCGGCTTTCAAGTAAATAAACATCGACCAAAGCGTTAGTATCACTGCTGCATAAAGCAAAGCATAAGCCCAAATTTCTAAAGGCTTCCAGTTCAATAAGAACACACTAATCGCAATCATTTGAAAAGCGGTTTTATATTTCCCTACTGTCGAGACTGCCACATTCGTACGAGCACCTAATTCTGCCATCCATTCACGCAAGGCAGAAACAGTAATTTCCCGAGAAATAATTACAATTGCAGCGAAAGCCATGGAAATGGTCGGTTGCCATTGCACCAATACAATCAGTGCTGCCGCAACCATTAACTTATCGGCCACAGGATCAAGAAAGCGCCCAAAAGCAGAGGTCTGATTTAAGGTTCTCGCCAAATAGCCATCAAACCAATCGGTTACTGCTGCAATAATAAATATTGCAGTGAGTACCATATGGCGCATCATTCCCCCATGATGCTCAGCAATTCCGATTGCTGGTGGCCAATAAGCAATCACCAAAAATACAGGAATAAAGGCAATACGTGCCAAAGTTAAAATATTAGGAATGTTCAGGATCTGCCCTGTGCTCATAAACACCGCCATGTTGTTCGCATCAAATATGCATACTGCACAAAGGATGTGCTGAGATTGTATTCATGTGTCAGCAACTTTATACGAAATGCACCGTAGTGTCGACTAGGCAAAAACCGCAACTGTTTGTCTAAGCACCGCAATTAACTGGTTTTCACGATCCCAGACATATGCATATTCGGTTGAATAACCATGCTCTGCATATTCAGTCACAACTTTATATTTAAACCAATCTTGAATTTGATCCGAAATCGGACTCAGATAAGTAATCTGCCAACTCAACGAACTTGCAGGAGCTGGGATTTTAAACATTGGCAAAACCCCTGGCGGCCATACATCCATCAGCACAAATAAATCTGCTAATTGCATGCTTCGATTTGGATGAAAATTGGGTGCAAAGCGACTCCACCCACCAAAGTCTGGCACCTTACTGCCTGCCATTGGGTAACTGCCCTCTGCCCAGCACAGTTCAAATTGCTGTAAACACTCAGGCATTAACCCTTCCAGATAGAAGGTCTTATCCAGCTGCTCTGGCGTTGGATAAGCTGGAACTTGCGGCAAATTCTGTACATGAATACGAGAATCACGCTGTGTACCAAAACTGGCAACTAAGATACTTTGAACAGCATCATCCTGCCATAGTCTAACTTCCAGTGTCGTAACCGACTTCCCTTCACGTAATATCTCAGCACTGAGTCTTGCTCGCCCTTGTTGTACAGGCCCGACAAAGGTGATATTACAGCTGAGTAATTGTTTTGCCGCATCATGCACTGTGCTAAGAGCTTTATGGATCAATAAGCCTGCAACCAGACCACCAAACACTGTACGGCCTTGCAACCAACCCGATGGAATATCAATCCACTCTTGTTGTTCAACCTGCTGATATAACGGAAGCAATGACATCATTTTTCCTTCATCATCGAAACACTCTATCTTTCAATGTTTTTCGTCTTTTGTGAATGATCTTTACTACAGCTTTATTGGGAAGATTTAGTCAATCAGTCAAATTATTCATGTAAGATTTTATAAATCGTCCGCGCCAGAACCTCTCCCAATCCCGGCACTAACATCAACTCTTTTTCCGATGCTCTAAGTACGCCTTGTATCCCACCAAAATGGGTCAATAAATCACGACGACGCTTTGGCCCAAGTCCTGGAATAGCTTCTAACACAGAGCTACTGCGACGTTTATCGCGCTTGGCACGATGCTTGGTAATTGCAAAACGATGCGCTTCATCACGCACCTGCTGAATGAGGTGTAGCGCTTTATGATCTTCTGGCAGCTGAATCTTGGTGCCATCGGTAAAATGTAGCGTTTCCAAACCAGGCTTACGACCTTCACCTTTAGAAACTCCGATCATAAAGGCATCCAGCTCTAGCTCTAGCTCTTGCATAACCTCCATCGCCATATGTAATTGCCCTTTACCTCCATCAATGAGCAAAAGATCAGGCAACATATTCTTTTTATAGCGACGGATCAGGGCTTGCCGCATTGCAGCATAATCATCTCCCCCCGTAATATCCTGAATCGCAAATTGACGATAGTCTCGCTTTCGTGACCCACCTTGATCGAACACAACACAGGAAGCAATGGGTGCTTCACCCATGGTATGACTAATATCAAAGCATTCAATCCGATCAATCGGACGCCCCACCACCTGTTCAAGCTGATGAAAGCGTTCTGTTAGCTCTAAATGATTACTGAGCTTACCTTTAATTGCATGCTGTACATTCATTTGAGCCAACTCTAACCATTCGGCTCGAGTCTCACGTACTTTATGCTTGATCTGTACCTTTTTATTAAAGGTTTGCTGTAAGGCTTCTTCCAGTTGTTTTTGATCTGGTACATCAACATTTACAATCAGCTCTGTCGGCACTTCATCAGCAACTTGGAAGTAGAAATTCGCCATAAAATCACTGAGCATCTGTCCCAAATCATCACTCAGCATATCGGGGAAATAACTTTTACCACCGAGCATGCGTCCATTACGCACATACATAATTTGGACGCAAGTCACCCCAGCTTGATAAGCAATCGCGAGGATATCAGCCTCACCTTTGATTTTGAATACCGCTTGCTGTGCCTGCACTTCACGAAGTAAAGACAAACGATCTCGATAAAACACCGCTTTTTCAAATTCCAGTGCTTCAGCCGCTTGTTCCATTTTTCCAATTAGCTCTTGATTTAGCTCTTTGGTATCGCCTTGAAGGAAGCGAATGGAGTTATCAACATCTTCTTTATATTCTTCAGGACTAATTAAGCCAACACAAGGTGCAGTACAGCGTTTAATTTGATATTGCAGACATGGGCGTTTGCGCTGCGAAAAATAGCTGTTTTCGCACTGACGCACATTGAACAGCTTCTGCAATACCAATAAGGTGTCACGTGCACTATAAGCACTTGGATAGGGCCCAAAAAACTTACCAATTTGATGCTTTCCCTTACCACGTCCACTAGCGATACGCGGATAAGGCTTATCTGATGAGACAAAAATATAGACGTAGGATTTGTCATCCCGCAACATAATGTTATAAGGCGGACGATGCAGCTTAATCAGATTCTGTTCAAGCAATAATGCTTCGGTTTCGGAACGAACCACCAAGCTTTCAATATCATAAATACGGGCAACCAGTGCCTGCGTTTTAGGATGTTCAATGGTTTTAACAAAATAGCTCGATACACGATTTTTTAGATTTTTGGCTTTGCCTACATATAGCAATTCCCCATCTTTACCCAGCATTTTATAAACGCCAGGTAACTGAGTCATATGCGCCAGTATTTTTTCAATGTGTTCTCGAGCGTTTGGGTTCACGACAGGCTTTCATCATCAAGATTAAGTTGATGATGTAGTCTGTACCAATGAATTTCAAGCCTCATGCTGCGAAATCCATCTATTGAGTCAATATAATCAATGCCAAGTTAAAAGACTTTACTTAAAACTTTATCTACACTCTTAAATGCAGACTCATTAAAGAAATCACAGGCCAGCTCATTTGTTGGAGAAATGGGATTAACTTCTCTAGTTGTATGGAAAAAACCCCAATGCTCTTTCCCTTGATAATGAACTCTCGTATTAGCTAAATTAAACTCAACATCAGACTCAAAGACTGTCCAAGCCGCATTTTGCCAAGTCCCCTGATTTTGAACGTTATTACTCGTGCTGACATGCTCAAGATTTTGAGTTGGATAAGACTCAATATAATCTTGAGTACTCAACTGAACTTGTTTTTGCCAACATGTTGCGCCTGAAGAAAATTTATCTTGTGTAGGCAATATTAATGCCTGAATAATCTCTAAAGTGGTATCACTAAAAAAAGATGAGACTGATGCCTGCTTCAGAAAATAACGCATATAATCTGATACGTTTAAGCCTGATAAATCAATTTTTTTGAGCTGATAAGTAAGTTTAAATGTTACTTTCTGGTCTAAATTATAAGGTTCGTATTCTAAAACTGTATCATTAAATGTTGCTTTACGACCTATAATATAATCACCCGCTGTATTCTGTGGTGGAAATATGGTTGATATTCCATCTTTGGTTATAAAGTTACGTAACGCCTCTGTTTGCAATGCTGGCGTTTCAGTATAACTTACTAAAAGATCACTATTTTTATTAACTTGATAGAGTTTCTTGGTTAACTTATTCGAGGAATTTTTCGTAGCAAAATCATAACTATAAAATCCCTGATTTTTACCAGTACGGAAACTATCATCATTCTCATCTGTACATGCCACTAAACTTAAAACAGCTGTACATATCAATAATTGTTTTTTCATTATGTATTCTCATGACTACAAATTGAGCTAATTATCTTATTTTATATCATTTGATACAACCAAACTCAGATTACAGCCATGATTGCAAAGTGGAAAAAGCCCTAAAATCTTTTAGATTTCAGGGCTAAATATATTAAAATTCGATCTTAGCTTAAAACACATAAGGACGAATAAAAATAAGGAAAAACAAACCGAGCATGATGAACCACTTCAAGAAGTAATATAGAGAACGATTCGATGCTTTTAATGCTTTCGCTTTAATACGAATTTGGTAAATATAACCAAAAGCTTTATTCAAACCGCCTGTTTGGTCTCCGGCTTCATTCGGTGAACTCGCAGCCGTCATCACACTTTTACCAAACCAGTGATTAAACTTCTCCATAAAGCGAGTCTTTAATGGACGCTCTACATCTGCGAAAAAGATAATCCGGTTTTGGTCAGTGGTATTTTCAGCATAGTGGATATAGGTTTCATCAAATACGACACTTTCACCATCGCGCCAAGAATAACGCTCACCATCGACATCAATAAAACAGCGATCATCGTTGGGTGTGATTAAGCCTAAATGGTAGCGTAATGAACCTGCATATGGGTCCCGGTGACGAACCAAACGGCTATCTGGTGCCAGTTCAGTAAACATTGCAGCTTTAATCGTTGGCAAAGTCTTTAGCAATGCTGTCGTTTTTGGGCAAAGCTCCGCAGCTGATGGATGCGCTGAGTCATACCATTTTAAATAGAAACGTTTCCAACCTGTTTTAAAGAATGAGTTAAAGCCCAAGTCATCATAACTACTCGATGCTTTAATCCCACCTTTGTCATATAAGGCTTTTGCTTCATCACGAATCATTTCCCAATTTTCATCTAAAACTTTTAAGTCCTGGAAATGTTGGGTATCGATGTACGGTTGATTCGGCACTTTGGAAAACATGTACATTAAAAAGTTAATGGGTGCGAGAATCGTAGAATGGTCAAAAAATTGACGATAAAACGAATGCTTCACTTTCCCACGACGCTGAATATACAGTGCAGAAATGATAAAAATCGCTAATATGATCCACTTAATCATAGACTATTGCTTTAGCTTTAAAAAAATCAGCACTATTTTAACACCGTATTTATTGATTCAAACAAGAATTGCATAATTTAAATAGATCGACAGGTATGCGGTGCTCCTCATACCTGTCTAAATGAAACTTATTTTTTAACTTTACTTAGAACACTATCCATTGATTTTGCTGCTTCTGCATTGTAATAATTACATTGGCTACGCATTTTTGCTTCAACTGATGCCATGAACTGATCTTCTTTTGCTTTACCTAAAGGAACGACAACATCCTGAAACCACGCAGTCTTTCTAAATTGACTTTTTAGCTCCTCAACAAGTTCATCGCTCTTCCATTCGGGTTGTTGAGGAAATGCTTGATATACCTTACTCTGGTATTCCAATGCGAACTGGTAATATTGCGGTTCAGATGGATTATCATTTTTATCCAAGAGAGAGCCTATTTTTATTTTTCCCCACACCTCTATATCGGGGACTGCTTGAGCAGTCCTACCTGCTTTAAACTCCTGATCAGCCCAATCCTGTAAAATCTTGGCATTTGGAATTTCATACGACTCATTTGGCCCAAACTCAAAAAAGACTTGATTCGAGCTGACTCCTTGTTGTTGTAAACACTTTGCTCCGCGTGGAAATGTGTCCACTATATTGACCAACTGACTCGGTATGGCACCTAAATTAGGCGAACCGCCATTCTTGACTTCGAACTCATACATAGAAATCAGTGCTGGAGCAAACTGATCAACAATCCGTAATCCTTGAAGGTCAATTTCTTTCACCTTCTGAGTAATTTTTAGATCTTTAAAGCCAGCCTGATTATATGGTGACGTGACCCATGCTGTTGAACTCATTGAATGGATAAAACTATCTCGGATACCCTGCGCAGCATTGTAAGTCTGCTCTGTTTCAGGAATATATAATCCATCCTTTTGAGTTACATAATGATTATAAAAGATAGGATTTTTAGTTTTTTCAAGCAAAATTCCTTTCTGAATATTCCATTCAGACTTATCAAAATCCAACGAGTCTTGACCATAATCAATATCAATTGCATAGCTAAATAATTTAGCTTCCCCGTTCGGGAAAAGCTCAGCCTTAACTTCATTTGGATTAGAAGATGAATTATTACCAGAGGATGAGTTATTTTCAGCGGAAGAAGAGCCTCCTCCGCCTCCACAAGCACTCAACATTACTGAAATTATTGATAAAACTAGGAATTTATTTTTTAACATAATTTTACTTTCCAGAACATTTTTATAACACAAAGATTATCTAAGAATAAAAAAAAGACAAGCCTTTCTGTCTAATACTTTTAAATTGTCCTAAACTATTTAATAAATATTTTTTCTTTGTTATTAAGTCTCACCATTAGAGTTAAAAACCTTGTTGTATCAATTTCATAAAAATCAGCATTCATCATTAAAACAGCCTTCTTTAGCATCAGGTGATAAGCACCTCATCAAAAACTGCGGACAGAAGCAACCCAAAATCATAAAAAACAAATATTTTCAAAAAGATAAAGTGAAAATTATATATAACTAAACAATTGATGACCCTAGCGTCACGGCTTGATACAACTTGTTATGTCCTTTTTGGATATAGTTATCGTAAGATTAGCGAAGCTTTTTTGTGTGCTTAAGCGCACACACGCTTTATGACATCCACTCAGAATCCTCCACAACAAGGGAGATCAGGCATGATCCACGCTGGCAATGCCATTACCGTCCAAATGCTTGCGGACGGAATTGCAGAATTCCGCTTTGACTTACAAGGTGAGTCGGTTAATAAATTTAACCGTGCAACCATCGAAGACTTCCAAGCAGCGATTGCTGCAGTGAAAGCCAATAACGATATTAAAGGCTTAGTTGTTACCTCTGGCAAATCAACATTCATCGTTGGTGCTGATATCACTGAATTCGGCCAAAACTTCGCTGCGGGTGAGCAAGCGATTGTTGATTGGCTTATGCCTGTACACGAAATCTTCAACAGCTTTGAAGATTTAGATCTACCGAAAGTTGCTGCGATCAATGGTACAGCGCTGGGTGGTGGTTTTGAAATGTGCTTGGTGTGTGACTATCGTGTGATGTCAGAACAAGCGCAAGTGGGCTTACCAGAAATCAAATTGGGTATCTATCCTGGTTTTGGTGGTAGCGTACGTTTAAGCCGTGTTATTGGTATCGACAATGCCGTTGAATGGATGGCAATGGCGAATCCTAAAAAACCAGCTGCTGCACTAAAAGATGGTGCTGTAGATGCGGTTGTTGCTGCTGACAAATTACAAGAAGCTGCGGTTGACTTAGTTAAACAAGCGATTGCTGGTCGTTTGAACTGGAAAGCAAAGCGTCAAGAAAAATTAGACGCAATCAAGTTGAACCCACTTGAACAAATGATGGCGTTCAATACAGCGAAAGGTGCGGTTCTTGCGAAAGCAAACCCAGCTCAATACCCTGCGCCAAAATTATTGCTTGATTCATTACAAGCTGGTGCAAGCTCAACACGTGATGACGCGTTAAAAGCAGAAGCACAAGGTTTTGCAAAAGCAGCGATTACGCCACAAGCAGGTGCATTGATTGGTTTATTCATCAATGACCAAGTGGTGAAGAAAACTGCGAAAAAATATGAGAAAGGTGCTCACCCTGTAAACCAAGCAGCTGTATTAGGTGCGGGTATCATGGGTGGTGGTATTGCTTACCAAGCGGCGAGCAAAGGCACACCAATCATCATGAAAGACATTGGTAACCCGCAACTTGCATTGGGTATGAAAGAAGCGAATGGCTTGCTGACCAAGCAAGTTGAACGCAAGAAAATGAAACCTGCGCAAATGGGTGAAACACTGGCCCGCATCCGTCCAACTTTAAGCTATGACGAGTTTAAAGAAGTGGATATCGTGATCGAAGCCGTGACTGAAAATCCAAAAGTAAAAGAAATCGTTCTTGCTGATACTGAAAAGCATGTTCGTGAAAACACCATCATTGCATCTAACACATCAACAATTTCAATTACACGTTTGGCGAAAGCATTACAACGTCCTGAAAACTTTGTTGGTATGCACTTCTTCAACCCAGTACACATGATGCCATTGGTTGAAGTGATTCGTGGTGAGAAGACTTCTGAAGAAGCGATCGCAACAACTGTTGTTCTTGCTCAAAAAATGGGTAAAACACCAATTGTTGTTAACGACTGCCCAGGCTTCTTGGTAAACCGCGTATTGTTCCCTTACTTTGGTGCATTTGACCTGCTTGTAAAAGACGGTGCAGATTTCCAACAAGTTGACAATGTGATGGCAAAATTCGGCTGGCCTATGGGTCCTGCATACTTGATCGACGTTGTTGGTATCGATACAGGTGTTCATGGCGCAGAAGTGATGGCTGAAGGTTTCCCTGACCGTATGAAGCCAGACTACAAAGGTTCTATCGAAGCGATGTACGAAGCAAAACGTCTTGGTCAAAAGAATGACGTTGGTTTCTACAAATACGTATTAGATAAGAAAGGCAAGAAAGCGAAAACTGTTGATCCAACAGCATACGAAATTATTGCACCGTTCGTTACTGGCGAAAAACGCGAGTTTGATAATCAAGAAATCATCGACCGTATGATGCTTGCTTTCTGTAACGAAACAGTTCGTTGCTTAGAAGACAACATCGTTGCAACTGCTTCTGAAGCAGATATGGCGATGATCATGGGTGTAGGTTTCCCTCCATTCCGTGGTGGTCCATGCCGTTACATCGACCAAACAGGTGTTGCTGAATACGTTGCGCTTTGCGACAAATATGCACACTTAGGTAAGGCTTATGAAGCGCCACAAATGTTGCGTGACATGGCTGCTAACAACACAAAATTCTACGGTTAAGGAGCGACGTGAATGGCTACTTTAAATCCACGTGACGTTGTGATTGTTGATGGCGTTCGTTCTGCCATGGGCAAATCACGTAACGGTATGTTCCGCAATGTACGTGCCGACAGTTTATCTGCTGAATTAGTACGTGCACTTGTTGCTCGTAACCAGTTTGATACCAACGAAGTTGAAGATGTAATCTGGGGCTGTGTAAACCAAACTTTAGAGCAAGGTATGAACATTGCTCGTAACATTGGTTTATTGGCTGACATTCCAAAAACCGCTGGCGGTCAAACAGTCAACCGTCTTTGTGGTTCTTCAATGCAAGCAATCCACACGGCTGCTGCACAGATTGCAACCAACCAAGGTGATGTATTCATCATTGGTGGTGTTGAGCACATGGGCCACGTTGGTATGATGCACGGCATCGACCTTAACCCAGAAGCATCTAAACACTATGCGAAAGCATCGAACATGATGGGCTTAACAGCTGAAATGTTAGGTCGTATGAACGGTATCTCTCGTGAAGAACAAGATGCTTTCGGTGTTGAATCTCACCGTCGTGCTTGGGCTGCAACTCAAGAAGGTCGTTTCAAAAACGAAATCGTTGGTGTTGAAGGTCATGATGCAAATGGCTTCAAAATCCTTTGCGACATCGACGAAGTCATTCGTGCGGATGCTAACCTTGAAGCATTCAAAGCATTGAAACCAGTTTTCGATCCTAAAGGTGGTTCAGTAACAGCAGCAACTTCTTCTGCTCTTTCTGACGGCGCATCTGCAATGTTGCTTATGTCTGCTGAGCGCGCTCAAGCATTGGGTTTAAAACCACGTGCTGTGATTCGTTCAATGGCAATTGCAGGTTGTGACGCTGCGATCATGGGTTATGGCCCAGTACCAGCAACTCAAAAAGCGCTTAAGCGTGCTGGTTTAACAATGGCGGATATCCAAACCATTGAGTTAAACGAAGCGTTTGCTGCACAAGGCTTATCAGTGATGAAAGGCTTAGGCGTATATGACAAACAAGACATTATCAACTTAAATGGTGGTGCGATTGCATTGGGTCACCCATTGGGCTGTTCTGGTGCACGTATCACAACAACATTATTGAACGTGATGGAACAACAAGATACACAAATCGGTCTTGCGACCATGTGTATCGGTCTTGGTCAAGGTATCGCGACCATTATCGAACGTGTTTAATCGACACTGAGATAAAAAGAAAAATCCCCGCACTATGCGGGGATTTTTCTTTTAGAGGAGATAGAAGTACTAACGTGGGATCAAATTATTTTGAGAACCATTGAGTGCATCTCTATACTGTTGTTGTAATCTCAAAATATCATCAACATTAACCTTAATGGTGCCATTCCGAATCCCATCAACACTATTCCGATTAATATTAAGTGGTTCTAGGATTTTAAATAGACCATTGGTTGGGTCAGAAGATTGAAAACCCGCTGCAACCGCTAAAATATATTGCTGCAGCATAGGCGAAAGCTGAGACATGTCTGGCTGTGCCGCCATAGGTTGATAATTCACAACCAGTGGACTTTCACTCACACCAACATTCTGCATGTCATTGTGAATTTTATAGACACGATGTTGCAGTGCTTGACGGACTTGCTTATCTTCCTGATAAGGCACAAATCCCACTTCTTCACGTAACTCAGATTCAGCCATGACACGAATGGTTGGTAATGAAGTAACTTCTGCTTCATTCGCATAGGCCATCGGCAAACCTGTGAAAGCCAATGCAGTGATCAGGACGGATCGTTTTAGAAAATTCATCTCTTGCTCCAAACATCCCTCATCCATAAGAAGATCGAGTTAAATAAAAGCGTCTACTTAATAGGCTACAACAAAGTGATGTTTGATTCAGTAGAGGTCAGATAAACGGTAAATATCAATCAAAGTTGGAACCTAAGATCAATTAAATTTGAGCCATTAGCTCCATTCCATAATAGGAAAACAAAACACAAACTCTTATATATAAATTTCTAATGTGCCAATATTTCCTTTAGATACAGAACTAATTGTGGAAATTCACTATAACCATCCTCTGCTAAGAAATGACCTGCGTTAGCAACAACGGTATAAGGTATCTTAAATTGTTTTGCTAATTTCAGACTCAATTCAGGCGGGACATAAGCATCATTGTCAGAAATAAACAGATGTTTATTTACAACATTCTGAAAATTAAATTTAAGATTTTGGCAGGTTAGAATATAAGAATTGAGTTGTGGCAAAGCCGGTAAAGTTTCAGTAAAACCAGACACCAGCATAATACCTCCAACCTGTGAGGGATTGCGCTTAGATAGAAAATTTAATAACGTGATACCACCTAAACTATGGGCGACAAAATAAGTATTTTTATCTATCACATGAATATTCTGTTCCAAAGTTTGTTGCCACGTCTCTACATCTGGCTGCATCGGATCAGGTAAAGATAAAATCGTTACCTTCGTATGGGCATCCTGTATCTGCCTTTGAACGGACTCAAACCAATGGTCATGTACTGTAGCCCCATAGCCAGGCACAATATAAATATGTCGTTGTGGAACTTCTTGCTGAGCCGTATATCCCAACATTGAAATACACCATAATCCAATCAAACCAACCAATTTTTTCATTCAAATCGACCACAGTTATATTGCTTAAAAGCTATGCTAAACTATGACACTAATGTCAGGGTCAAGTCGTATTTATGAATCTTGCAAAAGTTGCCAAATTGACTCAAGTCAGCCCTCGTATGCTGCGTTATTATGAGAATCTAGGACTGCTACAACCCAAACGGACTGCAAATAACTACCGAGATTACAGTCAAAAAAATATTGAAGATATTCATAAGATTAAAATACTGAATGATGCAGGCATGAACCTAAAAGACATCCAAGTGCTATTACCATGTTTTGATTTAGCAGATCGCCGTTTTAGTTTATGTTCAGTTGTATTGTCGAAACTAGAAAATGAACTTAAACAAGTGGATGGACAATTAAGCAAATTACAACGATCGCATGACTTGTTAAAATCTTTTTTAGATCATGGTACAGTTGAATCAAATACTTAGGATCATAAAGATGAAGGATATAATAAAAACGACATTCGCTATCACGTTGTCGAGCATAGTTATTACAGGCTGCGCTACTTCAACCCTGATCAAGAAAGACAATCGCAGCTATACTCGAACCACGAAAGTGACCTTGGTTGAAGACAACGTGGTGGCTTTTGGTCGACCAGCGCAAACTGCTATAAATTTACCGAAAGACAGTATCGTCATTGCAGGTCAGAAGAACAGTTATATCCTCACTCAGGGCGGTGCACAATTCGTCACTCTCATCAGCAAACTTGATCCTAAAAACATTCAAATCACTCGAGACCTCAATTTCTATTCAGAAAAAAATGACGGCAATTTTTCAGGTACTTTGCCGCTTAGTTATGTGAAGTTAAAAGAAGACCTCAGCAAGAAAGACCTTGAGTTCTTTATTGAAAATGGCGCCAAAGAATGCTCATCCTCAAGTGATGAACGCATGCAGGCACAACGCTTCTGTTTTGATCTTAAATTGAAAGGCGTGGTTTACCCAGCAGCAAATAATCTCACCTCATTAAAGCCGTTAAGCAAGGCTTATCAAGTCACAATCTATACCAACAAAGAAGAAAGTTATAAATCCAAATCCGGCTTGAATCCTTTTGAAAAACTGGTGTTGCTGCCTTTTGCAGTCGCGATTGACGTGGTCAGCCTTCCTTTCCAAGCTGCGGACAAGATTTTTGATTAACACTACAGAATAAAGCCTTTTCTAACAGGATGATGAAGTGACTAACTATGCGTTTCCTCTTCATCATCCCCTTCAAAGGTCTTGGAAATCTTCTCGATATTAAGACTCTTCGCCATCGCATCAAAGATGTTCTTATACACCCCTTGTTGCTGATAGAGTTGATGATGCTCACCATGTTCCACGATCATGCCATCCTGCATGACATAGGTATAATCCGCATCAATAATCTGTGACAGACTATGAGAAATAATAATAACCGTCCGCCCCTGCTTAATCTCATCCAGACTGTGTTTGATCTGTTCAGTTGCGATTGCATCCAGACTGGCAGTCGGCTCATCCAGAAAAATAATCGGGGGATTTTTCAGGAACATTCGGGCAATCGCAATCCTTTGTTGCTGGCCGCCTGAAAGCAATAAGGCATCGGATTGATACGCCAGTGGTAACTTGAGAATCTGCTCATGAATCGAGGCTTTTTTTGCAGCAAGGATAATTTCATCCTGTGTTGCATCCATCTTGCCGTAACGGATATTTTCCTCAATCGTTCCCTGAAAAATATGATTCTTTTGCAGTACCAGACCAATATGGTCGCGTAGATATTGGGTATCGATCTCGGTCAATGAACTTCCATTCAGTAGAATTTCACCAGACTGAGGTAAATAAAATTTATCGAGTAGACTAATTAAGGTTGATTTACCTGCTCCCGACAATCCAACCAACGCGGTAATCTTATTCGGCTGAATAGTTAAATTAATATCTTTCAGCGCATGATAGCCATTGGGATAGAAAAAATTCACCTGCTTGAGTTCAAACTTACCTGTCAGTGGCTGAGGTTTCAGTTGTCCAGAGGTTTCAATTTCATCATCGGCTTCTAAAATTTTGAAAAAGCTTTCTGCATAAATCATCGCATCATTCACTTCATCATAGATTCGATGTAGAGAGCGAATTGGTGCTGAGACATTATTGAATAGCAGAATATGAAACATGATCATACCAATGCTCATATCACCGACCAGAACAAAATAGGCCGTTAAAATGATAATGAAGACGACACCAATCTGCTCAATAAAGGTTTTTAAACCATCAAACAGAAAGCTCAGTTGGCGAGTACGCATCTGATCATCGGTCAGTTGTTTTTGTAAGGTGAGCTGTTTTTCCGCCTCAATTTGTTCACGGTTAAAAGACTTAATCACCGTGATCGACTGAATGATACTCAAGGTACCCTGACTTTTACGTTCTCGACCATCACGTAAATTTCGTCGCGTGCCACTGAGTTTCTGTGCCTGCTTAAAGGTGATCCAGAAGTAAATTGGCACGATACTCAACGCCACCAATCCAATCCAGAAGTTGGCGTAGAACATCAGACAAAGCGCAATAATTGCACTACTAAACAATGGAAAAATATCAATAAAGAAAATCTGTACCAATCGGGTAATCGAACCAATACCTCGATCAATTCGGGTCTGTAATTTCCCTGCCTGATTTTCATCTTGGGTAAAAAAAGCCAGACGGTATTGTAGAAACTTCACAATGATCGACTGTGCGACATCCTGTGAGATCAGAATCCTTAATTTTTCACCAAAAAATTTCTGCCCAAACTGAATGAAAATATTCAGCACTTCTTTGCTCAATAAAATCACGCTGATGGTAATCAGGATATGCCAGCCTGCATTTAAGCCCAGCCCTGACTCAACCACGGCATTGATCTGATCGACCGCATATTGCAAAGTTAATGCATTGACTTGTGCCGTTAAGGCACCGATCAAGGTCAGCACAAGCGTCACCGCAACCAGCCACTTATAAGGAAGTACAAAAGGTTTAACTTTATGAAATAACTGCCATAGATTCATATTCTTCGACGTCTACCTGTGCTAAGTCTGCAATGCCTGTGCGTTATCAAACTCTGTTACAACTCATCCTCTAAAACTTCAGTATTGTTTTTTTTAATTTTCTCCATCTTGGCATTCAGCTTTAATACATCTTGATAGAGTCCATTAAACTTTTTCACCTGTGTTGTTTCAGCAAAAAGAATCATTTTGTCCTTACGTTGCCACTGATATTTCTTCAGCATATCGAACATGGCTTGTGCCTTTTCAATGATTTGCTGCTCAATCGGAAAAATGTCATGGGCTTTATCTGCTTTCAGATTATGTTCTAATTTTGCTAGGAGCGACCTTCTCATTTCATTATGAATTGCCAAACTTTTTGCCTGCTGCATTGAACTGGTCTGAATCTGAATCTGTTGTCGTACTTGTTCATACTCCGCTGATGCTTTGCGCACACCCACAAACATCTGTTCCGTATTTTTATAGCCCTGTTTTCGATCTAGATCTAATCGTTCAACATTAAGAAAAGTATCCCAATTAGCAGCTTTGAGTTCACGTAAATAATGATTACGAGCTTCTACATTTTGCATCCAGTAATTCAGCAAAAACTCAGACATCAATTTATAATCGCCAGATAAACGATCATCATGAATATCCAGCTGTACGGGGGTCGACCAGTCTTGTGCCTGATCATAAAGTTCACGCATTTTCTCAGCCATCACCACTTCAAACATTTGCTGATTATTGATGGCTCGTTGTTTCAGAGTATGCTGATAAAAGAAAAATGAACCGATACAAAGCACGATAACTGTAATAAATAATAAAAAACGGCGCATATTGCCTCCAAGTATCATTATATTTTTTATGTTCTGAATCTGAGTTTAATTGATAAAACACATGCAGTTATAGTCCTTTTTATTTCACTTCTCGTAACGGAGCATTACATTTTCATCGCTTTAAATTCTACACGTTCGCCCCTATTATCTGTTTAACGAGAATTGAAGAGATCCACCATGCGTGTAGATATTTGGTCAGATGTGGTCTGTCCTTTTTGTTATATCGGTAAAAAGCGTCTTGAACATGTTGCCCAAGAAGCTGGTATTGAATTAGACATCCACTGGCATAGCTTTGAACTGGATCCAAATGCACCTGCTAAACACGACACCTCAAATACTGAACGTTTAGCCAAAAAGTATGGTCGTAGTTATGCTGAAATGGAAGAAATGGAACGTAATGTTGCAGCTATGGCCGCAGTAGAAGGTATCGATTTCCAATGGCAGAAAGCCAATTCAGGCAATAGCTTCAATGCACACCGCATTATTCACCTTGCACAAAGCAAGGGCTTGGGAAATGAAGCGAAAGAAGCATTCTTCCATGCTTACATGACTGAAGGTCTTGCGATTGGTGAGCGTGAAGTGGTTGAAGAAATCGCCTCACGGATTGGCCTAGACAATGCCGAAGTAGAATATGTGTTAGATTCAGACGAACTTGCAGATTTTGTGCGTCATGATGAACACATTGCCCACGAACAACTCAAAGTCACTGGTGTTCCTTTCTTTGTGTTTGATCAAAAACTTGCTCTTTCAGGTGCACAACCCCGTGAGATTTTCTTACAGGCAATGCAGCAAGCACAGTCAGAATCAACCGAAGAGATTGAGCAAACTGATGCAGCTCAATGTAATGATGATCAGTGCGAAATTAAACCTTAATTTAGATTGATCAAAAAACCGCTTCCAGCAACGTATGGCGGCGGTTTTTTTATAACTAATTTTCTTTTATTTCAGTCTTTTATCTTTAAATAAATACCGTTTATCGACGGTCATGATTATTTCAATAACAACATATTTTTATTCGCTGAGCTTTTCATCAAGGGATATGTGAAAGTGATCACAATTCATGCACAAATTTATAGATAAAGTTTTATCTTATGATCTACTTCTTCGATTCACTATTTTAAAATGTTTTTATTTTCAAAGAGAAACCATGACCCATATCTCGATTTAAGCGATGCAAATGAGATTTTCTACTAACTGCTCTACTATAGATTTTGCCTCTTTTTCTTCTATAATCGTCATAAAGTGACAATCTTTTGTGACTAAAATGTAGTCTTTGGAAGCTGCGTCTTAGAAGCAAATGTACGCATACATCCATATCGAAAACCGTTTGTCACAAGCGTAAAACAGCATACTTTATCAACTATAACCGATTAAAAACTGTTAGAAGCTGCTGTCACTTTGTCCTTATTCATGATTTAAAAACAGGCTCAAGCCTATCTCTAAGGAAACAATAGATGGACGTATTAGAGAAAGCACTCTTGGTTGATGAGCTTAAAACGCTGGTCAACGGGCTTAATGATGATAAAACATCACTTTTTGAAATTGCTAAATCAAAACAACGCATCAAAGACATCTGCGCATCTTGCGACGATCCTAATTTTCAGGATCAACTGACACCCTTTAAAGAATTTATTCTCAATGAAGAATTTTCTAGCGAGGATTTGGCTCATTATGGCTATGCGATGACCTATCGCGGAACCTATAACTTTATGGGCCGTGTAGAAAATGCATTATTTGCTTCAGCTGATATGGGCTGGGCAGCATTACGTCAAGCACAGCACTGGCAGGTTTGGGTGATTCGTCCTGCACTCTCCTTCTTGAAAAGCCCTTGGCTGAACTCCGCTCAAGATGCCTTACTATGGCTACAAGAGCACGCTAGCGAATATGTTAAAACAGATCATGAATTACAAAATCTGATCCCTGTCTTAGAACCGATCCAAGCTACGGATGTGCAACAAACGACAAGTAAAGACAGCCTATCTATTCTTAAAGAAGAAACTGCCAAATTCCAGACACAGCTCGAAGCAATTATTCAAGAAAAAATTCAACCCGCGCAAGTGACTCCCTCTATTCCAGCTGCAACACGGGTTAAACCGAGTTTTAGATCAAGTACACGTCCATCAGCAAACCTGAATAAGGCAAAACCGCTGACACTGAATGATTTTAATTTGGATGGTTTACTCTGCAAATTAGAACGACTGGATCCGCGAACCTTTCCATCGCTGTATCGAGTCGATTTACATAACGACATTGATCAAAATATCAAAATTGACTGGCTGTATCTGAAAGCCGAAAATGAAGCTCAACCGCTTTGGGGATCAGCACAAATTTTCATTGCTGAGCAACTTTATGCGCAGGGCCAATTTTCACATTATGTGGTCTTGGTCGGAACCCATAGTGTCGAATACGCAACCACAATTTTACAGGCCTATACCAATCAACGACATACTCGAACCAGCTCCATTCATCAAACCAGCTGGAATAATTTTAAACAACATTATCATCAGCATGAGACCTTGTTTAATGAATGTATTATGAATGGCACTCTGGTTTGGCAACGCGATCAGCGTGTTTATCCTTATATTCCTGCATCATTTATCAACACGCAGAAATTTATTCCATTTGATGAGACTGCTGCTACTTTTTTAACGCCTGTGATTTTACTTAGAGAGCGTCAGAAAATTCGTGTTATTCATGGCTTAGAACGTGTCAAACTGTCCAATGAAGACCAAGCCTACCCTTATCTATTATTAGACCGTGCCGATGGCTATACATGGCAATTGATCCGTCAGGTCATTAGCCGCTTACCTCAACCTATTTCTGTGCATGATCTCTATCAAGCCTTAGAAAATAGTGCCTTGCCAGAATCGTCTTAAACTGAACATTATTCATACGCTCTGTCCCAAGCTGTAATTCCGTGATTAGCTGCATTTTTCCAAAAGGACTTGGATCAGCTCATGCCGCTATATCTCACTAAACCATTATGATTTCTAGCATTTTTACATGGTTAAATTGCTGCTTTTTGTGTCTGATACTTGCTTTTATGGCCTCAATCATCAAAAGTTAACATAAGAACAATATATAAGTCTTCATTATGAATAATTTACAGCAAATGGTACCGACACGTATCTTTTTTGCTTTGCTAACACTTTCACTGGGTACATTGAGTGTTACCAACGCAGAAACCAATGCTCAAAACCAGCAGCCCAATTCTGCTGAAAATTCGACCACATTAAATCACGATGAAAATGCATTGGACTACATTCCACGCTGGGTTGATGCAACGCCAACAATCTTTCCTGCGCAATCCAATCAATCTACGGTCCCACCGACTGCCGAAACCGAAGACAGAACCTGGGCGGATAAAAAGCAACGCAGTATTCGTGAATGGGCTGACCGTACTTCAGTCAAAATTGATGATTGGTTTGGTGATGTCGATCCTGAAAATCCAGCCTCAGCCACTATTCGGGTAATGCTTGATAACTACTGGAATGAATATGATGGTTATGAAGTCAAACCTCGTATCCGCGGTAAAATTAAATTACCGACTTTAGAGAAAAAGGTCAGTGTGGTATTTGGTGATGACTCTCTCGATGATGAATTTAAAAATAATGTTGCCAACACCAATAACCAGCCGAATCAGGATCCAGATAAAAAATTTGATTCCAAACAAACCCGAGACAGTAATGGTTCTTTAGCCTTACGTTGGTCAAATTTCTCCAAGAAACTCCCTTTTGAAACCGATGCTGACATTGGTATTCGTTCAGGCAGTGATATTTATGCCCGCTTAAGAGCGGAAAAACATTGGGATCTACGCAATGATTTTCGCTTTAATGCAGAACAAATTTATCGCTATGGCAGCAAAAGTGAAAATTATCTGCGCACCAATTTAGAGTTGATCCACGCACGTCCAAATCAACCCTTTATCTCCAATCAGTTCAGTTTGACCTACGCGGACAAGCAAGATGATGATCTATGGTGGGATAACCGTCTTTTCCGTCAACACCAGTTCTTTGCACATAACAACTTCAATTATGGCATTTATACCGGTGGCTACTACAACAAAGATGAACTCCGTTTAAACAGTTGGGGACCGTTTGTGTCATGGCGACAACCACTCTGGCGTGAATGGTTCTATGTACAAGGCGATCTTAATTATTTTAATGATCATCGAGAAGACCGTAATCATTTTGTCAGTACTTTCGTCCGACTTGAGACCTTATTCTAGTCCTTCCATCACAGCTCATTATGCCCAATTGAAATTTTGATTGGGCATTTTCATTGCTAAAATTTCTTGCAAGATCAATAATTTTTTAAGCTTCGACTGTTATCATTATTTTCTTTTATTTTTCTTCACTTTAACATGTATCAACGATACGCTTTGGCTGTGTATTTTTTGATTGTAGGCAATCTTTGCCTCGGCGAGCTACTGACCCCCTTCTTTCCAATATTCTTACCGCTTCATAGACATTTCAATCGCACATCAAATCCATTCTTAGATCAAAAGACTTGGCATCCTCTCACTCAAAAACAAGCCTCAAAAACCTTTGCTTGCGATGTTGCAACAGAAAGACCAGAGGAGCAATTCAATGATGCTCAACTGAGTCAGGAGTTGATGGCCGTTTTTGGTGAAGATTCATTATGGCAGCGTGCACAGCAGCCTCCTCCACTAAAAAAACTTGGTAAAGTCACCAAACATCATCAATCACATAAAAATATCAATTCGCCTAATCCTGTCAGCGCAAGTTGGAGTACGATTTCAAGTTGGTTACCCTTTAACAATGATCTAGATCTGGGTTCGAACTCCAATACTGATATTTATGTGCAATTTCTTGCCAAGAAGCAATGGAATTTACACTCAGGACTGAATCTGGATACGGCGCAAATCTTCCGTTATGGCTCAAGCAGTAAAAACTATGCGGAAACCAATCTAAATCTAACCCAGATGTTTCAGCAACAAGCATTATTCTCAACTCAATTCAATCTGTCGAAGACCCAAGATGAAGACTACACTTGGCGTAATCGAACTTTCCAAAAGTTGCATTTGCTCTCCAAAGACAACCTCAGCTATGGCATTGTCAGTGAAGGCGATTATGAAAAGAAAGAACTTCGAGTCAATCAATGGGGGCCTTATTTTTCTTGGAAGCGTCCTATTTGGCGTAACTGGCTGTATATGCAAAATGATCTGAATTATTTAAATGTGCCTGCCGATAAACAGGACAATCATTTCAGCTATCAAATGAGCTTTGAAGCCCACTTCTGATGAAAATAACAACACCACTGTGGATAACTTTAAAGTTATCCATACACATAAAAAAACCTCTGCCGAAGCAGAGGTTTTTTTATGATTAAAACGCTTATTTCAATAACAAGCTATTAATACGTTTAACATAGGCTGCTGGATCTTCTGGTAAGCCACCTTCTGCAATCACAGCCTGATCAAAGATGACATTGGCCAAATCATCAAACTGCGCTGAGTTTTCTAATTTTTTCACCAAAGGATGCTCAGGGTTGATTTCCAATGTTGGCTTAATTTCAGGAACAGCTTGGCCTGCTTGTTTCAACATACGAATTAGCTGTGGCGAAAGTTCCCCTTCACTGGTAACCAAACATGCAGGAGAATCCACTAAGCGCGTCGTCACACGCACTTCTTTAGTCTTGTCTTTTAGTGATGTACTCAAACGGTCTACCACAGGCTTAAACTGTTCAGCCGCCTGCTCTAAGGCCTTTTTCTCTTCAGCATCTTGTAGATCACCAAGATCAACGGCACCTTTAGACACGTTCTGCAATGGCGTACCATCGAACTCAAATACAAAGTTCATGGCCCACTCATCAACGCGATCCGCCATGAGTAAAACTTCAATGCCTTTCTTCTTGAATACTTCAAGTTGTGGCGAGTTTTTCGCAGCCGTTAAATTATCCGCAGTCACATAATAAATCGCTTTCTGCCCTTCTTTCATGCGTGCCTTGTAGTCGGCAAAAGAAGTACTGATCTCATCATTATTTGAAGTCGCATAACGTAATAATTTTAAGATACGTTCACGATTACCCGTGTCTTCACCTAAACCTTCTTTCAATACTGAACCAAATTCAGTGTAGAAGGTTTTAAATTTCTCTTGGTCTTTCTCATCTTCCGATTTTGCCAAGCCATCCAGTAAGGTCAATACACGACGCGCATTACCTTCACGAATGGTTTTTACATCACGGCTTTCTTGTAAGAGTTCACGGCTGACGTTCAGCGGTAAATCCGCACTGTCCACCACGCCTTGAACAAAACGTAAATAATTTGGAATCAGGTTATCTGCTTCATCCAAGATAAATACACGTTTTACATACAGCTTAATGCCTGCTATTGCTTCACGGGTAAACAAATCCTGTTTGGCCTGACTCGGGATATACAGCAACTGAGTATATTCAGTGCTACCTTCCACGCGGTTATGCGCCCATGCCAAAGGCTCTGCAAAATCGTGGCTCAGGTTCTTATAAAACTCGATGTATTGCTCATCAGTGATTTCACTCTTGTTGCGCGTCCATAACGCACTTGCTGAGTTGATCGCTTCCCATTCATCCGTCTTCACCATTTGACCGCCTTTCGGTTCTTCACCTTCAGCGACCTCTTCCTCTTGCCACACTTCTTTTTGCATTTCGATTGGCAAACTGATGTGGTCAGAATATTTATTGATGATTTGTTTAACCTTCCACGACTCTAAATAGTCAAGTGCATCATCACGTAAATGCAAGATGATGTCTGTACCACGTGTTGCTTTCTCAATCGTTTGAACTTCAAATTCACCTGTACCACCACTGATCCAACGCACAGCTTCAGCTGCATCCAGCCCTGCACGACGTGATTCAACGGTAATTTTATCGGCAACAATAAAACCTGAGTAGAAACCGACACCAAACTGACCAATCAACTGGGCATCTGATTTTTGGTCGCCTGTTAGCTTAGACATAAAGTCTTTGGTACCTGACTTTGCAATGGTCCCTAGGTTATCAATGGCTTCTTGTTGGCTTAGACCAATCCCGTTATCTGAAATAGTTAAGGTTTTATTATCTTTATCCAAGCTGACGCGAACACGTAAATCTGGATCATTTTCATAATATTCAGGGTGATTAATCCCTTCAAAACGTAACTTATCGCAAGCATCCGATGCATTTGAAATCAATTCACGTAAGAAAATTTCAGGGTTGGAATACAGTGAATGGGTCACTAAATGCAATAACTGAGCAACCTCAGCTTGGAAACTATAATTCTGTGCGACTTGCTCACTCATAAATCACTCCTTATCTGTGCTTATATCTTGGAATGATTTATGAATGGTGCATATCTTGGATTTTTCAATCCTTGATGTTTATTTTTCAGCTAAAAATCGCACAAAAGTTACAATTAGAATGGACCTTGACTCAAGACTCGCGTCTGTAGAAGTTGATCTAACTGTTGCTGTCTTTGTGCATAGGCACGCTTCAGACACGGGCTATTGGCAGCACAGGAATTACGCTGTTTTAACCATTTAAATTGTTGATCTTTCTCTGCATCACGACCACCCATAGGTAAAGCATGCAGAATGATTTGGTAGGTGGTCGCAAGTTTGACATCGGCATCATTTAAACTGCGGTCATTGCAAATCTGTTGTTCAGCTTTTAGCTTCGCCGCCTTACAAGAGAAACTCGCTGCCTGAGCTTGGGACAAAATTAATAAGGGTGTGAGTAATAATGCTGTCGTTATCAATTTTTTCATCATGGATCATTCACTTTTATTTAAGCTTATGTCTCAGCATACAAAACTCAAGTGTTGAAGCCTGTATTGGTTTTATATTCAAATTGCAAAAATAAAAAACCTCACACAAGGTGAGGTTCTTCAATCTTTCACTGACTTAGAACTTGTAGCTATAACCTAATGTATACACCACTGGATTGAGGTCTAAATCAAATTTAGTGCCATCGACCAAGGTCACTTCTGGGCTAATGTCTGCATAACGCACATCAACATAAACACCCCAGTTTTTCGCATCAGCAGGCTGGAAGTTAAAACCTAACTGACCGGCAAAACCAAATGCTTCTTTTACATCTTTCGCTACACCCTTTTCATGCCAAGGGATGAAGGCTGTACCACCGACACCAATATATGGCGTGAAGCGAGTTGAGTTTTTAAAGTTATATTTCGCTGTAATTGTTGGTGGTAAATGGCGAACACTCGCAACAGACTCACCATTTAATAAAACATCATGCTTCACAGGTGTCGCCAATAAAATTTCAGCTGAGAATGGCGTTTCACCAAAGAAATATTCAACCGATGGCGTAAATGCAAACTCGTAATCCCCTTTTACAGTTGCACCTGGCTTTAAAGTTACATCCGCAGTTGGATCAATTAAACTCGCACCTACTTTAACTTGAAAGCCCCCTGCAAATGCAGTTGAAGATAACCCCAATAATGCAACAACCAATACTTTCTTTAACATTAAAACAACCTCTTTAACAATTTATGTTCTTGTTCAACATAATAAACACGGGTTTTTACATTATGCAATACTTATTAATTCCGACCATTTAAATCTATTTTGTAATATGTTGAATATTAATAAAATATAATTGTTAAAATATGTAATATTTATTAATTCAGACCTTTTTAGTCCACTTAAATCACTATAAAACCTAGCATTTCAATCAGAATACATCAATTTCAAATATTAGATAAAGTTTTTAGAAAAATTCAATTTAGATGGATTAAAAAATATAGTCACATAAAACTTAATATTAAAATCACATTATAAAATCAGATTAAAAAAGAGACAAAAAATGTCAAATACTGATTATTTTTATATTTTAATTCTAGAAAATATACAAGCATAAAAAATGGCTCTTAAAGAGCCATTTTCATTATAAAACCATTGCGGCAATCCAGCCAAAAATAAGCAGCGGGATATTAAAATGTATAAAAGTCGGCACAACCGTATCCCAAATGTGATCATGTTGACCATCTACACCTAAACCAGCTGTTGGTCCTAAAGTCGAATCAGATGCAGGTGAACCCGCATCACCTAATGCTGCAGCGGTACCAATTAAAGCGATTGTTGCTAAAGGTGAGAAGCCAAACTGTACACACAAAGGTACGTAAATCACGGCCAGCACAGGCACACTTGAGAACGATGAACCAATACCAATCGTCACGAATAAGCCGATAAAGAGCATCAGGAACGCAGCTAATGCATGGTTATCACCAATGATATGCACCACGCCATTAACCAGATGGGTAATATCACCTGTATGGGTCATCACTGAGGCAAAACCTGCCGCAGAGATCATGATAAAGCCCACTAGCGCCATCATTCGCATACCTTGTACAAATACGTCATCAGCATCTTGCCATTTAAAAATACCTGATGCGGACAACACTGCAAAACCAACCAAGCCACCTAGAATCATCGAACCTGAATAGAGCTGAGCAACCAGAGTTAAACCAATCGCAAGAACGGCCATAAACATGGTTTTCTTGGAGATATAAGGTACATTCTCAGCTTCTTGTTTGAGTTCTTCAGCATCCGCTTTGAGATCATACTCTGCTTGTGTAGTCACTTTCAGTGGCTTGTCTAGATCAATGGTTTTAACTGGTGTAATTGAACGATCAACATAAATACGCGGCTTACGATAGCTAATAAATACCGCAACTAAGGTACCAATCACCATCCCTAAGACTGGAATCGCCATACCGATTGGCATCATGCCCCGTTCCACATGCAAACCGTAAGCTGCGCCAATCTTGTTGATATTGCCCATCAGAATTTGTTCAAGGAAAATCGCACCAAAGCCAACAGGCAGGAAAATATAGGTCCCGACCAGGCCTAAAGTCATCACACATGCTGCCGCTCGACGATCTAGCTTCAAGTGGTTCATCACTTTCAATAAAGGCGGAACCAATACCGGGATAAAGGCAATATGTACAGGAATCAGGTTTTGAGAGAAGATTGCAGCAATTAGTAGAATCGTTAATAAAAGATATTTCACCTTTTTCTGCTGGTTTTTACCTGCTTCCATTCCTAATAAACCAATCAGTTTATGGGCCAGTAAATCGGGCAATCCAGACTTTGAAAGTGCCAATGCAAATGCACCTAATACTGCATAAGCCAAAGCAACTTCAGCACCATCACCCAAGCCAGCATTAAATGCTTCTACAGTTTGAGAAAGACTTAGACCAGCGACCAAGCCTCCAATAATGGCTGAAATCACCAAAGTGAGAACAACAGAAACTCGTGCCAGTGACAAGATAAACATCACGGCAATCGCAATTACGACAGCATTCATGAACAAATTCAGGAGCAAAGAAAAGGCGATATTCTAGCAGATTCATTAAAACCTAGCTGAAAATATCGCCGTCTTATTGCTAATCTTAAGTGATTTTTAGCTTAATAAATCCACTAAAGCCTTAAGCAGCTTGACGTTGCACGAATTGACGGATCAGTTCAGCAATTTTTTCAGGCTGACTCAGTACCGCCCAGTGGTTGGCATCCAGTTCGACATACTCAAATTTTTCCACCCATTTCGGCATTGCTTCAGTGATGTACTCTGGACTCACAAAAGCATCACGCTGTAGCACGATCGCTTGTACAGGGCATTGTGCATAGCGTTGGCGTGGCTGAGTAAGAGATGGGATAAAATTGGCACGGTAAAGATTAATACCGTATTTACCATCCGCCACAATATTGGCATTCAAAGGTAAATTTTTCTTCTTTTCCAAACCACTTAGGATCTTGCCCCATTTTTCTGGACTAAAGAATGTCCATACCGTTGGTGCAACTAAAGGTAAATGGAAAGCACCGATATACCAAGATTTGGTCAGCATTTTCAGTACATTGCTTGGTGCAGATTTAAATTTTTCACGCAGATACAAAGAAGCATGATCTAAACAAGGACCTGAAATCGTCGTATAAGACAATAAACGACCTTTTAATTTTGGTTCAGTCGCTGACTCCCAAGACTGTAACGAGCCCCAGTCATGTGCTGCCATGTGAAAGTTACGGCCTGGGATCACGGCATCAACCACTTCTTGAAGGTCCAATGACAAACGTGGCAAACGATAATCTTTGATGCGCTTAGGAATCGAAGACAGACCTGCACCACGCACATCATAAGTCACCACATAGTAATCATCGACAAGGTTTTCAATGATCGGCTCCCAAACTTCCTGATTATCTGGATAGCCATGTACTAAAACTAGAGGTGTTTTTTTCTCATCTCCCCATGTTTTGACACAAAGCGTTTGCTGATCAGACGTCGTTACTGTTTTTACTTGTGCTTGCATAATTCTTTCCCATTTTGTTTTCTATCGGCTTGGTCATAAAACAGCCATTGCCAGCGATGCAATAAAAATGATACTTATGGAGTATGAATAGAGTTGCAAGAAAAAAAATTGACCATGAAAGACTTTTTCAAAAAAATTCGAACCATTCCTGCGATTTCCAGATTTCTGCTCAATCATTACTCACCTTATCGCGGTGCAGGTATTGAGATTGAAACCATTGATCTGGATGATTACTACATTCGAGTCAAAATGCCGCTTACAAGACGTAACCGCAATCTTGTCGGAACGCATTTTGGTGGTAGTTTATATTCGATGGTCGATCCTTTTTATATGCTGATTCTGATTCATCATTTGGGGCATAAATATATTGTCTGGGATAAAAGTGCCACGATTAACTTTCTCTCACCAGGCCGTAATACAGTGTATGCTGAGATTCAACTGAATCGTGATGAAATCACTGAAATCAAGAAATTGGCTGAAAATCATGAGCCTGTTCTACGCCATTACACATTGAATATTGTTGATGAAGCAGGAACGCGAATTGCAGAAGTTGAAAAGGTTCTTTATATCCGTCGTAAAAAACCCAAAGCCAGTGCTTAGCGCCCTTCACATAAAAATGCCTGCAATCGTTTGCAGGCATTTTTGAATCTGATGAGCAGAAATTATCTCTTTTTCTCTTGGATTGCGGCACCCGCACCACCACCGATTGCACCACCAATAGCAGCGCCTGAGTCACCACCAAAGATTGCTTTACCAACGACAGAACCGATACCAGCGCCAATCGCGCTACTGGTGGTAGAACTGCTATTCGCGCCCTTCGCATTGGCACCCACACCTGCACCCGCAGCTGCACCAACACCCGCACCTAATCCGCCACCAACATGGTTACCTAGACCACCACCGACAGCACCACCAAGGGCTGCTGTACCAATACGCTGGTCAGAGGCACTCATATTTTGACAGCCTGTAAACATTACCGCCGATAACACCAAAGTTGAAACTAAACCAATTGTTTTTTTCATGACTATACTCACTTCTATACCTTCTAGTGAAAAGCATAATCTTCTTTTATGGGGAATTTGATCACATTGTGTTATCACAATGTCCTAATCGATTGATATTTTGTAAAGCTAGATTGGATTACTGGTTCAAGCTAGCTAAAAGCAGCTCAGAGTTGGCAAACACTTAAATTAAAAATAATAGGGATATGCTGAATTAAAATTTGATGTTATTCAAAATGTTTAAAACAAATAGCAGATAGGCTAAATAAATAATAGATATTCATATTAAAGCTCTCTCAGCAATCATAGTGTTATCGCTGAGAGAGGCTCTTTTAAATGACAGAGAAAAAGAACCTGATTTAAATATTTAAATCAACAGCTCTGTCATCTGCAAGTTTAAGCTCAGGCTTAGTACTTGCCTTTTTTCTCACCATAAGCAGAACCAGCACTACCACCAAGTGCACCACCTACAGCCGCACCTGAATCGCCACCCAATACTGCACCACCAATCACTGCACCTAAACCAGCACCGATCGCACTGTTTCTGGTATTTTTACTATTTGAACCTTTAGCATTGGCAGCAACACCCGCGCCAATTGCAGCACCAAGACCAGCACCAAGGTTACCACCCACGTGCTTACCTACTGCACCGCCTGCACCACCGCCAATTGCAGCAGAACCAATACGTTTGCTTTCTGGGCTCGCATTCTGGCAACCCACAAATAGTGTAGTTGACATTAAACCAACACCCGCAATCATCATCATTTTTTTCATTAGAACTACTCCTCTCTCAGATGTGCATAGAATAGTATTGTTTAATGAACTGTTTACTTTGATTAAGTAATCAAATACGAAAGCTCTAATGTGTTTTTGTAACAACTGCTTTATTTTTCCACAAAAAAAGGCACCCGAAGGTGCCTTTTTAATTCGTTAAAACTTAGAACTGGTCTGAGTTCAACGCTTGACTAAATGCTTGGTCAACTTCACTGAAATCGTTGTGAAGTTCAAATTCAGCAGCTTCTGATTCTTGACGACGACGCTCTAGGTGATACGCAAGACCTGTACCAGCAGGGATCAAGCGACCTACAACAACGTTCTCTTTCAAGCCACGTAAATCATCTTCTTTACCTGTTACAGCCGCTTCAGTTAACACACGAGTTGTTTCCTGGAACGATGCAGCAGAGATGAACGAGTCAGTAGAAAGCGACGCTTTCGTGATACCCATTAACTGACGTTCAAACTTCGCAGGGAACTTGTTCTGAGCCAAGACAGCTTGGTTCTCTTGAACAACGCGGATGTAATCCACTTGCTCACCTTTGATGAAGCTTGTATCACCGCCATCAGTGATATCAACTTTACGCAACATTTGACGTACAACAACTTCAATGTGCTTATCGTTGATTTTTACACCTTGGAGACGATAAACGTCTTGAACTTCGTTCACGATGTAGTTGGTTAATGCAACTTCACCTTTCAAACGTAAGATGTCATGTGGGTTCTGTGGACCATCAGAAATAGTTTCACCACGGTTCACATGCTCACCTTCGAACACGTTAATGGTACGCCATTTTGGAATCAATTCTTCGTAGATCTCAGAACCATCATCCGGAGTAATCACTAAACGGTTTTTACCTTTAGTCTCTTTACCGAAGCTTACAACACCTGATACTTCTGCAAGAATCGCATGCTCTTTCGGTTTACGCGCTTCAAACAAGTCAGCTACGCGTGGAAGACCACCGGTAATATCACGTGTACGTGAAGTTTCTTGTGGTACACGACCAAGTACATCACCCACACCAATCGTTGCGCCATCGCGAACAGTTACGATCGTATTTTGTGGTAAGAAGTAGAATTGTTCGCCACCATCTGTTGTATCCAACACAATTGCAGGACGTAAATCTTTACCAGAAGCAGGACGAGCTGTTACAGGCAAGATTTCAACAGTGGTCATACCTGTCGCATCATCTGTCTTAGAGGTTGCAGTTACACCATCAGCAATTTGGCTGAAACGTGCTTTACCCGCAACTTCGGTAACAAGTGGATGTGTATGTGGATCCCAAGTCGCCACGATACCGCCAGCTTCTACAGCTTCACCATCTTTCAACAAGATGCTTGCACCGTAAGGAAGTTTATAGCGCTCACGCTCACGACCTAAATCATCCGCAATACCAATTTCACCTGAACGTGAAACTGACACTAAGTGACCTTTGGCATGTTGTACAGTTTTCACGTTGTGGAAACGTACAGTACCTTTATTACGTACTTGAACACTGTTTGCAGCAGACGTTCGGCTTGCAGCACCACCAACGTGGAAGGTACGCATTGTTAACTGTGTACCAGGTTCACCAATTGACTGAGCAGCCATTACACCGACAGATTCACCTGGATTCACCAAGTGACCGCGTGCAAGATCACGACCATAACAGCGTGCACATACACCGAATGTCGATTCACATGCAATTACTGAACGTACTTTAACTTCATCGACACCCGCTTCTTCAAGCTCAGCAGCAATTTTCTCGTCAATTAACGTACCACGTGGAAGTACAACTTCATCATCAGATGCACGACGTACATCTTCAGCAGTTACACGACCCAATACGCGATCGCGTAATGGCTCGATCACGTCACCACCTTGAATGAATGGTGTCATCACTAAGCCACCAGCTGTACCACAATCAGATTCAGTAATAACTAAATCTTGTGCTACGTCTACAAGACGACGAGTCAAGTAACCAGAGTTCGCAGTTTTCAATGCGGTATCGGCCAAACCTTTACGCGCACCATGTGTTGAGATGAAGTACTGAAGTACTGTCAAACCTTCACGGAAGTTTGCTTTAATTGGGGTCTCAATGATCGAGCCATCTGGCTTAGCCATCAAACCACGCATACCAGCAAGCTGACGGATCTGCGCCGCACTACCACGGGCACCCGAATCAGACATCATATAAATTGAGTTGAATGACTTCTGTTTCTCGTCTTCACCTTGTTTGTTTTTCACAAGGGTATAAGACAAGTTGTCCATCATTGCCTTCGCAACTTGGTCATTGGTACGAGCCCAAATATCGACCACTTTGTTATAGCGCTCACCCGCAGTTACGAAGCCTTGTTCAAACTGTTGTTCAATTTCACGAACTTCAGTTTCAGCTTTGTCGATAATGGTGTGCTTATTTGGTGGAATAAGCATGTCTTCCATACCTACAGATACACCTGAACGCGTCGCTTGACGGAAGCCCAAATACATCAATTGGTCAGCAAAGATAACAGTATCTTTCAAACCAAGCTTACGGTAGCAAGAGTTGATTAACTTAGAGATGTTTTTCTTAGTCATCTCAAGGTTGATCGATTCAAAGCTTAAACCTTGTGGAACAACTTCCCACAACAAGCAACGACCTGGTGTTGTATCAACAATAATAGTTTGCTTTTCACGCTGACCATTTTCATCAATTACAGTTTGGTGTACACGTACTTTAACGCGTGCATGGATCGCAACTTTACCAGTCGCTAAGGCACGGTTAACTTCGTGTGTATCCGCAAACACCATGCCTTCACCTTTGGCATTTACCGCATCACGTGTGATGTAGTAAAGACCCAAGACAACGTCCTGAGAAGGAACGATGATTGGCTCACCGTTTGCAGGTGACAAGATGTTGTTGGTTGACATCATCAACGCACGTGCTTCCAACTGTGCTTCAAGTGTCAATGGAACGTGTACCGCCATTTGGTCACCATCGAAGTCGGCGTTAAACGCAGCACATACGAGTGGGTGAAGACGGATCGCTTTACCTTCGATCAGAATAGGTTCAAACGCTTGAAGACCTAAACGGTGAAGTGTTGGCGCACGGTTCAACATTACTGGATGTTGACGAATCACAGATGCAAGAACGTCCCAAACTTCTGGTGTCTCACGCTCAACCATTTTCTTCGCAGCTTTAATGGTTGTTGCTTGGCCAGAAGCTTGTAGTTTCGCGAAAATAAATGGCTTGAATAGTTCAAGTGCCATCTTCTTCGGAAGACCACATTGGTGAAGACGTAAAGTAGGACCAACGGTAATTACCGAACGACCAGAATAGTCAACACGCTTACCAAGTAAGTTTTGACGGAAACGACCTTGTTTACCTTTGATCATGTCTGCCAAAGATTTCAATGGACGTTTGTTCGAACCTGTAATTGCACGACCACGACGACCGTTATCAAGCAACGCATCTACAGACTCTTGTAACATACGTTTTTCGTTACGTACGATAATGTCTGGTGCAGCTAAGTCTAGAAGACGTTTTAAACGGTTGTTACGGTTGATCACACGACGATACAAATCGTTCAAGTCTGAAGTCGCGAAACGACCACCTTCAAGTGGTACAAGCGGACGTAAATCTGGTGGAAGTACAGGAAGTACGTTCATCACCATCCATTCAGGCTTGTTATTTGAATCTTTGAAAGCTTCCATCAATTTCAAACGCTTAGACGATTTCTTAAGTTTCGTCTCAGAGGTCGTTTGAGGAATTTCTTCGCGTAAACGCGCAATTTCAGCTTCAAGATCGATATCTTTTAATAGATCCTGAATCGCTTCTGCACCCATCTTCGCAGTGAATTCATCACCGTGTTCTTCAAGTGCATTGTAGTATTCTTCGTCTGTTAAAAGTTGATACTTTTCAAACGGAGTCATACCAGGATCTGTTACAACATAAGATTCGAAATACAATACGCGTTCGATATCACGTAATGTCATATCAAGAAGTAAACCGATACGGCTCGGTAATGATTTCAAGAACCAAATATGTGCAACTGGAGATGCAAGCTCGATGTGACCCATACGTTCACGACGAACTTTGGCAGTTGTTACTTCAACGCCACATTTTTCACAAATGACACCTTTGTATTTCATACGCTTGTATTTACCACACAAGCATTCATAATCTTTTACTGGACCAAAGATCTTGGCACAGAACAAACCGTCACGTTCAGGTTTAAAAGTACGGTAGTTAATGGTTTCAGGCTTTTTAACTTCACCGTGAGACCATGACTTAATCATCTCTGGCGACGCAAGACCAATACGGATACGGTCAAATTCAACAGGTGCATGACCTTCTGAATCCGGTTTCTTACGCATGATATCGAGCAAGTCTTTCAATTTTTTTCTCCGTGTGTCGAGGAGCTAAGCTCACTCGACTGGGTCACAAATATTGTTTTTACTGAAATTTGGGAATCTCTAATCCCCCTAAACCCCCCTTTTACAAAGGGGGACTTCTCCCCTCTTTCTTAAAGAGGGGTTGGGGGAGATTTTTTAGTCACCATTTTTCAGTTCAATGTTGATACCTAAAGAACGGATCTCTTTGGTCAATACGTTGAACGATTCAGGCATACCCGGATCCATATAATGGTTACCATCTACAATATTCTTATAGATGCGTGTACGGCCTTCGACGTCATCCGACTTCACAGTGAGCATTTCTTGAAGTGTATATGCTGCACCGTATGCTTCAAGTGCCCATACTTCCATCTCACCGAAACGCTGACCACCGAATTGTGCTTTACCACCAAGCGGCTGTTGAGTAACAAGTGAGTAAGAACCTGTTGAACGCGCATGCATCTTGTCATCAACCAAGTGGTTCAATTTGAGCATGTACATGTAACCTACAGTTACAGGACGATCAAACTGTTCACCTGTACGACCGTCAAACAATACCGTTTGACCAGTACGTGAAATGTCAGCCAATTCTAGTAAGTCTTTGATTTGGCTTTCTTCAGCACCATCGAACACAGGTGTTGCCAATGGAACACCAGCACGCAAGTTACCTGAAAGTGCCAAGACTTCTGCATCAGTTAAGCTATCAAGCTCTTCTTGCTCGCCACCAACCTTGTTATAAATCTTGTCTAAGAATTCACGCAGTTCAATCACTGTACGCTGTTCTTTCAACATTTTTTCGATTTTATCGCCAAGACCTTTAGCAGCCATACCCAAGTGAGTCTCGAGAATCTGACCCACGTTCATACGTGATGGTACACCCAACGGGTTCAATACGATATCGACTGGTACACCATTGGCATCATGCGGCATGTCTTCAACAGGTAAGATGTTTGATACAACACCTTTGTTACCATGACGACCTGCCATCTTATCACCAGGCTGGATACGACGTTTAACAGCGAGGTAAACCTTAACAACTTTCAATACGCCAGTTGTTAATTCATCCCCTGTAGAAAGTTTACGTTTCTTCTCAGCAAACTTCTCATCAATTTCGTAACTCTTCTCTTTCAAGAACACTTGAATTTGAGTTAAACGCTCTGCAATTGCTTCATCAGTCGGCTGGATTTCAAGTAAATCAACAAGCTCTAAACCAGACAATACGTCTTCAGCAAGTTTATCGCCACGTTTAGTTGAACCACCACCGTTAGATTCTTGACCTTTCAACAAACGAACAATACGTTCACGTGCTGCTTCTTCGAAGATTTTGTATTCTTCTTTCAAGTCTTTACGGTATGCATCAAGTTGAGCTTTCTCAATTGCTTGAGCACGTTCATCTTTTTCCAAACCATCACGTGTGAAGACTTGAACGTCAATCACGGTACCTTTGGTGCCAGATGGAACGCGTAAAGAAGAGTCTTTAACGTCAGCTGCTTTTTCACCAAAGATTGCGCGAAGTAGTTTTTCTTCAGGTGTTAACTGAGTTTCACCTTTAGGCGTTACCTTACCAACAAGGATGTCACCCGCAGTCACTTCAGCACCGATATAAACAATACCAGACTCATCCAACTTAGACAGTGCAGCTTCACCAACGTTAGGAATATCGGCAGTAATTTCTTCTGCACCTAACTTAGTATCACGCGCTACACATGACAATTCTTGAATGTGAATCGACGTTAAACGGTCTTCTTGAAGTACACGCTCAGAAAGTAAGATCGAGTCTTCGTAGTTATAACCGTTCCATGTCATGAACGCGACGCGCATGTTTTGACCAAGCGCAAGTTCACCCATATCAGTCGATGGACCATCAGCCAAGATATCGCCACGAGCAACTTTGTCGCCCAAGTTTACGATAACGTTTTGGTTGATACATGTATTTTGGTTTGAACGTGTATATTTGATCAGGTTGTAGATATCTACACCCGCTTCACCCGCGATCATTTCGTCTTCGTTTACACGAATAACGATACGAGATGCATCTACATATTCAATCGCACCACCACGGTCTGCAATCACACACACGCCTGAGTCACGTGCTACGTTTGCTTCCATACCTGTACCAACAAGCGGCTTGTCAGCACGTAAGGTAGGAACAGCCTGACGTTGCATGTTCGAACCCATCAATGCACGGTTCGCATCATCGTGTTCAAGGAATGGAATCAATGATGCTGCAACAGAAACAACCTGCTGTGCAGAAACGTCCATATGTGTAACGCGCTCAGGCGACATACGTACGAATTCACCTTGATGACGTACAGAAACCATTTCTTCAGTCAAGTTGCCATCTTTATCTACTGCAGAATCGGCCTGTGCAATCACAGTACCCACTTCTTCAATCGCAGATAAATATTCAACTGTATCTGTTACACGACCTTCAACAACGCGACGGTATGGCGTTTCCAAGAAACCGAAGTCATTCGCTTTTGCATAAACAGAAAGCGAGTTGATCAAACCAATGTTTGGACCTTCCGGTGTTTCAATTGGACATACACGACCGTAGTGAGTTTGATGTACGTCACGTACTTCAAATCCTGCACGTTCACGTGTCAAACCACCAGGACCAAGCGCAGATACACGACGTTTGTGCGTAATCTCAGACAATGGGTTGTTTTGGTCCATGAACTGAGACAATTGGCTTGAACCAAAGAATTCTTTGATTGCAGCAGCAACTGGTTTCGCGTTGATTAAATCTTGCGGAGACAAGTTATCAGTTTCTGCTTGGCTTAAACGCTCTTTCACAGCACGTTCAACACGAACTAAACCAACACGGAATTGGTTTTCTGTCATTTCACCAACAGAACGTACACGACGGTTACCCAAGTGATCGATATCATCGACTTCACCCTTACCGTTACGGATTTCAACCAATGTACGCAGTACATCGATGATATCTTCGTGCGATAAAATACCCTCAACTTCACGCGACTTCTGATCTGTACCCACTTCGTAAGGACGACCCAAACGACGGTTGAACTTCATACGACCCACTGGAGAAAGGTCATAACGCTCAGAAGAGAAGAATAAGTTATTGAATAAGTTTTCAGCAGCTTCTTTTGTTGGTGGCTCGCCTGGACGCATTACTTTATAGATTTCAACAAGCGCTTCTTCACGACCTGTTGTTGTATCTGCACGTAATGTATCAGCAACGAAAGAACCACGATCTATATCGTTTGTGAACAGGATGTTAAACTGTTTAACACCACCTTCAGCCAACTTCACCATAATATCATGGCTAAGTACGGTATTTGCAGGAATCACATCACCGTCTTTCAACTTGATGTCTTCAGCTGTAATACGCTCATATAAATATTCATCAGGTACAGAAAGCTTCGCTAAGTTAGCAGCTTCCATTTGGCGTACATGACGAGCATTAATACGTTTACCTTGTTCAACGATCGCTTTACCATCATTATCCAAGATATCAAATTGCGCCATTTCACCACGTAAGCGGTCTGGAACGAGGTCAATTTGATAGCTACCCATATCAAGATATACAGGTACTTTCTCGTAGAACAAATTCAAGATTTGTTCATTGCTATAATTCAAGGCACGTAGGATTACCGTTGCAAGCAACTTACGACGACGGTCAATACGTACGAATACCAAATCTTTGGCATCAAATTCGAAGTCTAACCATGAACCACGGTAAGGAATAATACGTGCTGAATACAACACTTTACCGCTTGAGTGGGTTTTACCCTTATCATGGTCGAAGAATACACCTGGTGAACGGTGTAATTGAGATACGATTACACGCTCAGTACCGTTGATAACGAACGTACCGTTATCTGTCATGAGTGGCATTTCACCCATGTAAACTTCTTGTTCACGCACGTCTTTAATTGATTTCGTTTCACGATCTTTAATGATCAAACGAATTTTTACGCGCATTGGTGCCGCATAAGTTGAACCACGTAAAATACATTCACGTACGTCAAACTCTGGCTTACCAAGACTATACTCAACAAATTCTAAAGCAGCATTGCCAGAATAACTTTCAATAGGAAAAACTGAACGAAATGCGGCTTGGAGACCGATATCTTCGCGATTTTTTGGAGTTTTACCACCTTGTAAGAAAGTACGGTACGAATCGACCTGAATCGAAAGTAAGTACGGTGCTTCCATTACGTGGGGCAATTTACCAAAATTCTTACGAATCCGTTTCTTTTCGGTATATGAGTATGCCATCTGGAGTCCTCGGAAAGTAAACTAAACCCGCCTGCAGAACGGGTTTAGAAGGAATTACGCAGGCCGATATGGCCACCACTGTTTACAAATGCTGCAATTTTTAGTGGTATTAAAACGCTTAACAATATTTTTATAAGCAAAAAAATATTGGTAAGCGTTTGATATTGTGTTATTTGTTTGAATTTTACGCACAAAAACGTAAAACTAACAAAAAACGAGCCGATTATTGTAACGCAAAAAGGCTGATGACCCAAGAGCCATCAGCCATTTTTTGGAGCCGATTTTCAAAAAATCGACTCCCTACAGCATTACTTAAGTGTAACTGTAGCACCAGCTTCTTCAAGCTTCTTCTTAAGTTCTTCGCCTTCTTCTTTAGAAACGCCTTCCTTAAGAACAGCAGGAGCGCCTTCAACAAGATCTTTAGCTTCTTTAAGACCAAGACCAGTAGCTTCACGAACTGCTTTAATTACAGCAACTTTGTTAGCACCGAAAGAAGTCAACTCTACGTTGAATTCAGTTTGTTCTTCAGCAGCAGCAACAGCTGGACCAGCAGCAACAGCTACAGCAGCAGCAGATACGTTGAATTTTTCTTCGAAAGCAGAAATAAGTTCAACAAGTTCAAGAACAGTTTTTTCAGCAACTGCGTTTAAGATTTCTTCGTTTGTTAAAGCCATGAGAGTAACTCCAAATGGATATTGAATGGTGTGAAAGTAGATTTAAGCTTAAGCAGCTTCTGACCCGTTTTTCTCTTGAAGCGCTGTAAGTAAGCGACCCAATTTCGAAATAGGAGCTTGAAGAACAGAGGCAAGCATAGTAAGCGCTTTTTCTTGGTTCGGAAGATTCGCGATAACGCTAACGTCAGCACCTTGATAAAGTTTGCCTTCAAATGCAGCAGCCTTTAATTCAAATGCTTTATTAGTTTTAGCAAATTCTTCGAACAAGCGTGCAGCTGCACCCATGTCGTCTTCAGAAGTTGAGAATGCTAAGATTGTTGGACCAACAAGGTCGTCATTCAAGATAGCGAATGGCGTATCTTGAAGAGCACGTTTAGCTAAAGTATTACGTACAACGCGTGTAGCAACACCTAGTTTACGAGCTTCAACACGAAGAGCAGTTAATTGCTCAACGGTTAAACCTTGGTAGTCAGCAACAACGGCAGCGAACGCTGTAGAAGCAATTTCACTTACTTCAGCAACGATCTGTTTTTTGTCTTCGATAAGAAGAGCCATCGTAAAACCTCCTAACGGTGATTTATGCACTCATACGAGTGCACTCCCAATTCGTAAGCCTTATTCAGGCCTACACGCGGAGGAGCAACAAATCACACCACCGCGTCTACTCAGACTGGATTATTAAGAAGATCTTCTAAAAAGAATCACTTCGCCTGAGGTCTTTGACGCTGATAAACATTCATTTATCAATTCAAAGTTTGCTTAGATTTTTTCAACGAAAAAATCTAAGGCTTCAAAATTCTTTCTAATTACTTAGAAACGTTGCTTACGTCAACGATCAAACCAGGACCCATAGTAGAGCTCAAAGTGATCTTTTTAACGTATACACCTTTAGAAGTTGCAGGCTTTAACTTTTTCAAGTCTGCAATTAAAGTTTCAACGTTTTGACGTACAGCTTCTTCGCTAAAGCCAAGTTGGCCGATCGCAGCGTGGATGATACCCGCTTTGTCTACACGGTAACGTGCTTGACCAGATTTAGCATTCTTAACCGCGTTAGCAACATCAGGAGTTACTGTACCCACTTTCGGGTTTGGCATTAAGCCACGTGGACCAAGAATTGTACCAAGCTTACCAACAACGCGCATTGCATCAGGAGCAGCAATCACTACGTCGAAATCAAGGTTTCCACCTTGAATGCTTTCAGCAAGGTCATCAAAACCAACGATATCAGCACCAGCAGCTTTCGCAGCTTCTGCAGCAGCACCTTGAGCAAATACTGCAACACGTACAGTTTTACCAGTACCCGCAGGTAAAGTTGTAGCACCACGAACAACCTGATCAGATTTACGTGGGTCTACACCAAGGTTTACAGCGATATCTAAAGATTCTTTGAACTTCGCAGCTGGAAGGCTGTTAAGAACTTGTACTGCTTCTTCCAAAGTGTAAACTTTGTTTGCTTCTACAGCAGCAGCAATGGCTTTTTGACGTTTAGTTAACTTTGCCATGTCTTATAGCTCCACTTCCAAGCCCATAGAACGTGCAGAACCAGCAATGGTACGCACACGAGCGTCTAAATCAGCACCAGTTAAATCTGGTTCTTTAGTAGTCGCGATTTCTTCTAACTGAGCACGAGTCAACTTACCAACTTTAGTTTTGTTAGGTACAGAAGAACCCTTTTGGATACCAGCAGCTTTCTTAAGAAGAATAGATGCAGGTGGAGTTTTCATGATGAAAGTGAACGACTTATCGTTGTACACAGTGATCACGACAGGAATTGGCAAACCAACTTCAAGTTTTTGTGTAGCAGCATTGAATTCTTTACAGAATGCCATGATGTTTACACCACGTTGACCTAAAGCAGGACCAATTGGTGGAGATGGATTTGCTTTACCAGCTGGAACTTGCAGCTTGATATAGCCGTCAATCTTCTTAGCCATTGAAAATTACCTCTGGGTACAGACGCCGTTAGGCTCCCCAAAAATTAAACAACACCGAAGTGTTAGAACAACAATGCCCGATCAGATCGGGCGCTTCACAACCTATTCAAATTAAACTGTTTTTTCGACTTGGCGAAACTCTAGTTCAACTTGAGTTGGTCGATTAAATACATTAATCGTCAACGTTAAACGTGACTTTTCGTATAGTACTTCCTCCACGACTCCTTTAAAGTCTGTGAACGGACCATCTATAACGAGCAATTCTTCACCAGGTTCAAACATCGTCTTAGGACGAGGTGCTTCACCTGTGTTGCGTACACGAGCAAGGATCGCATCAGCTTCACGTTGTGAAATCGGAGCTGGTTTCTCTGGTGTACCACCAATAAAACCAAGAACCTTTGGACACTCTTTTACGATATGCCAAGTATCATCATTCATTTCCATTTCGACTAACACATAGCCAGGAAAGAATTTACGTTCAGACTTACGCTTCTTACCATCCTTCATTTCCACTACTTCTTCAGTAGGGACAAGGACTTCACCAAAGCTTTCAGCAACAGTACTACGCTGAATTCGATCATTAAGCGAACGCATCACTTGTTTTTCAAAGCCTGAATAGGCATGAATAATATACCAACGTTTCATCGCGTTCTTACCCAATAATTAACTTAATAAACCAACCTAAGCCGTAGTCGAAACACCATAAAACCAATGATGCAACAAGCACAACCAAAAGAACTTGCCACGATGTCGTGATCGTCTCTTGTTTTGTTGGCCAGGTCACTCGACGCAGTTCAATTCGCGCATCTTGTAATAAACGCACAAAGCCTTTGCCTTGATGGGTGGCGTATAATAAACCTAAAGCGACTACGACACAAGCCAAAATCACCCCAACACGCACCCAAATATCATTTGCTGGTGCCCAATAGGCAGGTAAATGCTGATTTACCAATGCTGAACCGACCAATAAAGCTATAGCAATCAACCATAAGACAACATCTAGCGGTGAACCAGAGCTTACAACTTCTGCAACATTATTTCTTTGAGGGATTGGCGCGTCGCTTAATGCGTCACGCGATTTATCATTCGACATTTTTTTACTCGTCGTAGAATTCGCGACTTATTATATGACAACTTAGCCAGAATTAAGCTTTTTTATTAAAAAAAAGTGGCAGGCCAGGAGGGACTCGAACCCCCAACATTCGGTTTTGGAGACCGACGCTCTACCAATTGAACTACTGACCTAACGTACAAATCGAAAGCCGGAGCTTTCGATTTGAGTGTAACACACGGTATTGGGCTTATGCAGTTACTTTAGCAACAACACCAGCGCCTACAGTACGACCACCTTCACGGATCGCAAAACGTAGACCTGGGTCCATTGCGATCGGGTGAATTAATTCTACTGACATCTCAACGTTGTCACCA